>CAYYOW010000052.1:0-14776 GCA_964473395.1 uncultured Lentimicrobiaceae bacterium
ACATTAATCACAGATATTTTCCAACCATAAAATTAAATGAGAACGTGCGGGCTACGACAGACAAAAGTATCCTAAAAGAATCGGATATCATTTTTCTCGGAATACCTTCTACGGCCATCATCGATTATGTGATTGAAAATAAGGCGCTTTTTAATCCGGATGCCATTTTAGTCAATCTTGCCAAAGGCTTTGGAAACCAAGGCAACACTATTCCACAATGTCTTGAAAAAGAGACCAGTCAACCCATTATCAGTTTAAAAGGGCCTTCGTTTGCACGTGAAATTATCAACTTGATTCCCACCGGAATGACGGTGGCTGCAAAGAACAGTAAATATTTTGATTTCTTCAAAGATCTTTTTGAGAACACCAATATTTTCCTTGACTTTACCAATGATGTGATTGGGGTAGAACTCTCCAGTATTTTAAAAAACATTTACGCTATCATCATTGGCATTGTGGATGCCCATTACGATTCGCCAAACCTTCGCTCTCTGGTACTCACACGTTCCATCAATGAGATGCGTTATCTGTTGTCGCGTTTTGGGGGAAAGGAAAAAACCATATTCAATTATTGTGGGTTTGGCGATTTCAGCCTGACGGCACTCAATGATATGAGCCGCAACCGTACGCTGGGACTACTTATCGGAAAGGGATTCTTTACTGAATATATTTCAGAGAAAGTGGTACTGGAAGGGAAAATTGCCACCAATGTATTTGTTGAGAAGATTGCTACCAAACGCAATATCCGAACACAAGACCTGATGATGAAAGAACTTTACCGTGTATTTAATGAAAAAGATTACGACATTACCAATTTCGTCAAAAACATACTGGCTGCCAAGCCTATTAAAGAGGATCTGTTTACCTGGTTCTAAGGAATTGTAACGAAATAACCTAACGACTTATCTCTTCCATAATACCAGCCATACGGGCAGTAAGATTTTTCCTTTCAAACTGATCAACCCCTTTACAGCTACTGTTGACTTTCCCTTCAATAAAATTCTGAAAAAGAGAAAGTATTTGTTTTTTTAAACCTTCGGTTTCCTTAAAATCAAAAACTGTCCCACATTGTGTTTCTCGTATAATATTGGCCGCATCTCCTTCGGGTGGGCCAATACAAACGATGGGACGCCCCGATGCAAGATATTCAAAAAGTTTTCCCGTTAAAATTAATTTTGCGTTAGGCGTATTGTTGACTAACAGCAGTAATACCGAAGCCTTGTGTTGCTCGGCAATAACTTCTTTATGAGGGATATAGTCAATCCGGTTTAAGTATTTATCCAGCCCGAATTTTTGAAGAGACTCCACCGCGTGCACATCAATTTTTCCCACATTTCTTAGCTTCAACCTGTTGGCAAATTCAACATTACTTTCCGTAAGCTCTTTCAAAACTTTCCATAAGTTTTCAGCATTCCGTGTTTTGGTCAAAGAACCTATGTGGGCAAGGGTAAAGTGGAAAGTATCAGGTTCGGGAACAGAGTCCAAACGAAGATCTTCCTCATCAAAGCCATTGGGAATGACCTCGTAAGAACGGTTTACTATAGTTACAAACTCCCTTTTCATCCCAGGGCTTACTACAGTAACAGCATGTGCAGTCTTCAAAACCTGCCGCTCCAGCAGATGATGAAGTCGGTCGGCTCGTTTGCTAAGCTTGAGGTCATGATAAAAGTCAATGTTAGTCCAGGGGTCACGAAAATCGGCCAGCCAGGGGATTCCTAATTTCTTACTCAAACGCATCCCGATTAGATGAACACTGTGGGGAGGGCCGGTTGTCACCAGAACATCCACAGGGTCATGAGCCAGAAGTTGAGACAACTGCTTCACAGAAGGCTTAATCCAAAACCTGCGTGCATCGGGAATAAAAAAATTCCCACGAATCCAAACAGCCAAATCCTCAAGAAGATGAAATTTACTCTTTTTCTCGGACAGAAAAGCGGTTTGAATTTTATCTTCCTGACTTCTTCCGGTAAACCTTTTGTAAAATGCATAGGGTTCCCATATTTTATTCGTTATCACACGAACCCCGGAAGGAATTTCGTCAACCAGAGATAAATCCATGGAAGGCATCTCGGGATTGGAAGGAGCGAAAACGATGGGTTCCCAATTGAACAAACGCAGGTATTTTACAAATTTCAACCATCGCTGAACACCTCCACCCCCACTAGGTGGCCAATAGTAAGTAATAATCAGTACCTTTTTCATCAAATGTCTGTTCCAGAATCATTCTGTTTTCTAAATGACTTTTTAATCTCCCAGGAAATTAAACCCACTATAAGCAAAATCAGAAACAGAGAAACTGAAAGCGATATCTTCTCGCCTATACGCCAAATCTGAGGCTTAAACTTAAATTCAATTTTGTGTATTCCGGCCGGAACCACCATAGCCCGCAACAGGTAATCTGCACGAAAATATGGCAATCTCTTGCCATCCACAAAGGCTTCCCAGCCTTTGGGATAATAAATTTCGGAAAAAACCACCAACTGCTGTGCCTTCGACTGAAAATCATATACTAAGTCGTTGGGAGCATAGCTGAGCAGTTTGATTTTTGCGGAAGCATCCAGTAGGAACCGATTTTCTTTCAACTGTCCGGCAAACTGCTTATCCACCACTGCCGCTGCCTCCAGATCCGTTTTACCCAAAGCAGCAATGGCCTCATCGGCACTGTTTACCCACTTTACATTCTGAACCATCCAGGCGTTACCAAAAGCATCGGTATTGAGTACGGGTTCTACCTTTGGATTGTAGATTATATACTTGGTATTCAGCATGTTCAACACCTGCTGCTTTTGCAGGGCGGCTTCTACTTTGTCTGGAGTAGGCGAAGAAGCAAAAACTTTCCGCAGGTTATTGATTTCAGACATCAGATATTCATCAATGATATCCTGATAGCGCTGTAACTTAGCCCCATGATAACCGCCTATGGACATGTGGTAATAGGAGGTGCTGGCCTCATTAAAGACATTTTTCGTTAGGTCAAGCACACGGAAATCGGGACTTTTGTCGCGGAAAATGTAACGGTCGGCAATAGTTTTATGAAAAGGATTTTCGGCCTTGCGAGCCTCTTCGAAACTACTACCATTCAAATATCTCTGGTCCACACCTACCATATCCACCAAAATCAAAAGGCCGATAGCTGCCACAAACCAGCCTTTTTTCAGTTTCCCAAGAGCAAAGAAATAAAGCAACAATGCCGCCCCGACAATAAAAAACAGACTGCGCAACACATCTGCCCGAAAAATGGCAACGCGAACATCTTTCAGGCTATTGGTAAAAGCAGCAACCTGAGCCGGATTGTTGCTCAACCGTAATTGTGCAAACTGTTTAAGTTCAAACTGGCTGAAAAAAGTGAAGAAGCTGTCAGGAAACAGCCAAAAGAGAAAGCTAATACCGGCAGTAAGTCCCAACGAAATGTAAAAAGCTCTTTTCCTTTTCAGCAACAATTGTGGTTCTTTCAATATCTTATTCAAAGCCATCACACCAAGTAGCGGAATGGTCAACTCAGCAATAACAAGAATCATAGACACCGCCCTGAATTTGTTGTACCCAGGCAGATAGTCGATAAGCCAGTTGGTAAGCAATGGGAAGTTCTTTCCCAATGCAAAAAGGATGGAAACAAGGGTAGCTGCAAACAAAGCCCACTTCAACTTATCTTCCAGAATAAATATTCCAAGCACGAATAGAAAAACCATGATGGCTCCCACGTAAACAGGGCCGGAAGTGCCGGGCTGATTACCCCAATATTGATTTTGCTGTGCAATAACTTTCCGGTAGCGCTGGCTGGCCTTGTCAAGGGCTTTGTTCTCATACCCAATATATCCTGAGGCACCACCTTTCACATCCGGAATCATCAGCGACCACGTCTCACCGGTGCCATAACTCCAGGCAGTGATATAGTCACGGTTGAGCCCCCCTGATTTGTTTGCTTTTTCCTTTGACAGCACGGGTTTGCCACGCATGGTATATTTACCATATTGCCAGGTTCCCCACAACGGAGTAATATTAACAGCCACAGCTATTCCAGCCGCTCCCACCAGTACGAGGGCAGCCTTCCAGAAATAAGCCATCTGTTTTTCTTTCCACGATTTTATGAGCTGATAAATACCGTAAACCAGAACGAGTATCAGAAGGTAATAGGTAATCTGAAGGTGACCTGCTATAATTTCCAGTGTCAGTGCCACGGCAGTTAGCAGCCCGCCTTTCCACAGTTTCCCTCTGAATGTCAGAATAATACCAGCTAAAACAGGCGCCATGTAGCCTATGGCGTGAGCCTTTGAGGTATGCCCGGCACCCAGTATAATGAAAAAGTAGGAAGATAGCGCGAAGGCTATGGCCCCCACAATACTCAGCCACGGGTCGACACGCAAAACCAGCAAAAGGATAAAAAAGCCCAGAAAATAAAGAAATACATAACTGGCAGATGGTGGCAAACCCAGACGTATAATACGGTCCACATAGCGGAATAGGTTGTTCTTATACTGAACGGAAATCTGCCAGGCTGGCATCCCGCCAAACATAGAGTTAGTCCACAACGGTTCCTCTCCTGTTTTGGCACGAAAATCATTAATTTCCTTTGACATCCCTCTATACATGGTAATGTCGTGTTGCTTTAGTTTCTGCCCTTCAAAAAGCGGTGAAAGATAAACCACCGTTATGGAAAGGAATATCAGTAGAGCCACAAAATAGGGGGCTGATTTCTTTAACAAATTCTTATTCATCTTCCGGTTTTTGTTCTGGTTTTACTTCTTCAAAATCGACATATTCACCAAAATCATCTTCATCCATTTTACTTTTCGTAGGATGTTCCACTTTTATATTTATTTCACCCTCTTTGGTAGGTTTTCGGCGGTTATCATTGTTACCAAACCCCTGTTGTTTGTTGATAAAACGCATGATAGCCTTTGGTACAACATATCTGACAATCAGTTTTATCACGTACCAAATAAGAACAAGGATGAAAATTACTTTTAGTAAGCCCATAATTAAAAATTCTGCTTTGCGAAAGTATTATTTTTTTTTAAATGTAACGACATTCTATCCCATATTATTAGCTATGATAGCGCTTCCTGTGTTAAGTTTCCCATACTCTTTTAAGGCCTGTAAACGGGCTCATAAACACCTGTCTCATTTCCATACAGAAACTTTTTACTTTTTCTACCGGTTATCCAAATAGATGGTAAAAAGCATCTGTATATTTTTAAAAAATGATTGATTCCAATGGATGGGATGCGTCAAAAGGCAAATGGTTTGTCGTTGTTCATCCATCATATTGCAGGGGGATCCGGCATATTTCCATTCAAAATTTGAATAGATTGAACTGTCGGAGATGTAAGCATCGAACTTTGACAAAATATTTGAATCGTAGGTTTCAAAAAGGATTTTATGCTTAGCCTTAAGTTCTTGATTCACAATAATATGATTTGGCATATCCAACACCCTGTTTCGCTTATCGCCATGCGAACAAATGCTGTAAATTTTAAAATATGTATGTTCAAACCGTTTTATTTCATCAGATAAAATCGCCCGGCAGGTTTCAATAACTTTGTCATTAATATCACTTTTTTTGAAAAGGTGATGTTTTTTGGCATAAGTGGCCAGCGTTTCAAAATGAAGCGAAACTTCAAAGTTGTTTTGGTACATTTCGTTCATTATTGAAGGGTTCATGGTCTTCCACTTAAAGTAGAAACTGGACGTTGCGCCTAGTTGCTTTTCCAACTTAAAAAAGAGGTACGCACCGTCAGCATCATAATCAACATCGTGGCGAAGAATCAACACCTTTTCCTCCGAATCCCTATATTTAGCATACCAGTCATTTAGCGAACACAAAACATAACCTTGTTTTAAAGCATTCCGTAATATTTTTTCATATTCGCCCAGCCTGCTGGTTTGCAATATTTTTCCTATAACCCGTTTAATCATTTTGCAATAGAATTATTACTGTTACCGGGATTTTAAATAACCTGGCAACTACATATCTTGATAATAAGCTTAAAAACAGTGTAATATATTTTGATTTTGGCAATAAGTATATCAGCACCCAGAAAGGGCTGAACAAATACACGATCTTTTTCTGCAGCTTGGTGTCGTCGTACAATTTATTTATGCTTTCTTCATCCAGAAAAATCCATCCCGTTGGGGAGGTTCCGGTAAAATTACTTTTCGATATGGCACAGATAACGCCATCTTTTGTTAAGAAGTTTCTCCAATGATTAAAAATTTGTGTCGAATCTTCAAAGTCGCGTGTGTTAAAAGGTGAAAAACCTTTTGCAAAAATGAAATCAAATTTCTCGTTATACTTCAGGGTATTCCCGTTCATCATCCTGAAATCAATATCCGGATATTTTTTCTGAGCCTCCATTATTGCCGTTTCAGAAAAATCAAAACCTTTAACCTTATACGAAAGGCGGCTTAGCAGACTGGCATACAACCCCTTGCCACAACCGGCATCCAGAACTGTTTTAAGATTCTTTTTATAAATACTCTTTGTAATCTTAATATAAACAATAAGCTTCAGCCTGGTTAAAACCGGGTAACTTTTCCAATCATTGTTTTTATAAAAATCGTTGTAATAATCTTTATTTTTCTTTTGAGTTTGCGTTAACATACTTTAAAAACATTGAGGAGTTCCGTCAGATTTTGCCAGCTGTTTTCTTTCATCTTTTGCCATTTTTTTATTTACCGAACAACTAAGAATCCAACGGAAAATTTACAGCGAAGATACATTCTATTCCCACAATTTCAATTCGACTGCTTTAATTTTATAAGATACGGGAAAATGAAAAAGTGGCTATGTATCATTTCCTGTCGGTGGGAGAATAATTTTTCAATATTATCAGGTTCAGGTTTACATTTTAAATTAAAGTACCCAATTTAACATGTTTTCACACACCCCAACGAAAAAAGCCTTTGAAAATTTCTTTCCAAAGGCTTTGTTTTTCACGTGATCCCGGAGGGATTCGAACCCCCAACCTCCTGATCCGTAGTCAGGTGCACTATCCAATTATGCTACGGGACCTTTATTTGAGGGAGCAAAAATACAATATTTTTGGAATCAACAATTCGTAGCTTCATTTTTATTTCACTTTTCTATGCGATATTTTGTGGCGAATTCTAAACCCGGAACGGATAGAGCCGTACAGAAAAAGCCAACGTCAAATGAGATTTACCCTATACAATAGATTTCAAGAAAAAAAATGGAGAACTGTTTTTTTTTAACAAAGAAATAATTCTACTTTTCCACATCAATACCATTTTATTATATCTTTGCAGCGCATTTTATTAAGACATTTTATAAATAATATGAGAAGGATCATTCCAATAGCTATATTGCTCATGAGCTTTGCAACATACAGTTGTACAAGCATCAAAGGAAACCAGGAGAATGAGAGTACCAATATCGTCCGAAAAGAGATTGCTGCAAATAATGTCATGCCGGAACAGCTTACCTATTCCGGATTCCTAAAAAATATTTGGAATTTTGAAAAGGCCCCTCAGCAATGGGCTTATGAAGGTGATGAGCCTTCTGTAATTGACTTTTATGCCGACTGGTGTGGTCCCTGCAAGCGTCTTGCACCCATCATGGTAGAAATGGCAAAAAAATATGACGGGAAAGTTAGATTTTACAGAGTTAATGTGGACAAAGAAAAGAAGCTCGCTGCTGCTTTCAACATCAGAAGTATTCCCGCTGTACTTTTCATTCCCAAAAAAGGTAAGCCCATGATGCAGGTCGGCTTGTTACCGCACAGTACATATGTGAAAATTATTGATGAACAACTGCTTAACAAAAAACCGCAAATAAAAAAATAGTAAATCTTTAAATAACAGATATCATAATTAAAATGGAACATTTAACAAAACAAACTTTTTCAGAAAAAGTATTCAACTACGAAGCAAACAAAGAGTGGAAATTTGAAGGTAAATTACCTTGTATTATTGATTTTTACGCCGACTGGTGTCAGCCCTGTAAAATTGTGGCTCCCATTCTTGAAGAACTCGCTGTTGAGTTTGACGGGAAAATTAATATTTATAAAGTGAACACCGAACAGGAAGTGGATTTGGCCTCTGCATTCGGTATCCGCAGTATCCCTTCCATGCTGTTCTGCCCTGCCGAAGGTCAGCCTCAGATGGCTGTAGGTGCTTTGCCGAGAGAAACACTTATTCAGGCTATTAACGACGTTCTACTGAAAAAACAAGAAGTGGAAAAATAAGCCTGTTGATGATTTAAGAAGGCTGCAATTCCTCAGGGTTTTGTAGCCTTTTTTGTTTTAATCCGCTGCTCTATGGGACAAAAAAAAACCGTTTTGTTATCAATTGCATACCTCCCGCCTGTGAGCTGGTTTTCGCTGTTGCTGAAACATCCCGTACGTATAGAACAGCATGAAACCTACCAGCGGCAAAGCTACCGCAACCGCTGTCTTATCTATTCGGAGCGGGGCATATTGCCTTTGTCCATACCGGTGAGCAAGCCAAACGGAAACCATACCAGCCTATCGGAAGTAGATATTTATAATGGTGAAAAGTGGTATCTGAAGCACTGGCGAGCCTTTCAGTCGGCTTACGAAGCCTCCCCCTATTTTCTATATTATAAAGATGAGTTCCTGGACTTCTATACCGGAGGTTTTACCAACCTCTTTGATTATGACAGGCTATTAGTATTAAAGCTCTGCGAGTTACTGGGAATTCAACCCCGGCTAAGCTATACGGAGAAATTTGAAAAAAAGCCGGTAAACACATACGATTTGCGTAACCTATTCTCACCAAAAAAGCTTGTAAGCAACTCTTTCCCCACATATATACAAGTATTTTCAAGTCGTCACGGTTTCCTGCCCGACCTGAGCATTGCCGACCTGCTTTTCAATCTCGGACCTGAAAGTAAAAATTACCTTTCCAAAATCAACGTGGAACTTTAATCGGGATAAGCAATCCGCACGTGGTGGATATTCAGCAACTTTTTCTTCAGTATTTTTTTTGCAATGGTAATCTCTTTCATCGTGATGGGAGCATTGTTAAACTGCTCCGATTCCATCATTGAATTCACGATAAGCTCTACCAAGTCGTTGATTTTCTGTTCCGTTGGACTCACCAGGCTACGCGAAGCGGCTTCCACCGAATCGGCCATCATTACCGCGGCTGTTTCTCTTGAAAACGGCACAGGACCATGATAAAGGAATTCGGTCTCATTCACCTCCATTCCGGGGTTTAGCTTTCGTTCGAGCCGGTAAAAATACTCCACCCGACGCGTTCCGTGGTGCGTCCGGATGAAATCAATAATCTGTTCCGGAAGGTGTGCCTTTCGCGCCATTTCAATTCCGGTAAGCACATGCCCCACTATAATACGGGCACTCTCTTCATAACTTAGCTCGTCATGAGGGTTATAGCCTTCCGGCTGATTTTCTACAAAAAAGAGCGGATGTTTCATCTTACCAATATCATGGTAAAGCGATCCAGTACGTACCAGCAGTGCATCACCACCAATCACATACAACACTTCAGAAGCCAGGTTGGCCACCTGCATGGAATGCTGAAAGGTACCGGGTGCTTTTTCTGCCAGTTCGCGAAGTATCGGATTGTTTGTATTGGAAAGCTCCAGTAGTGTAAGCTGCGTTACCATACCAAATACCTTCTCGTAAACAAAAATAAGTGGGAAAGCAAGCAAAATTAACAATGAGCTGCCTCCCAGCATCAGGATGAAACGGACAGAGATATTTGAAAAAGAGGCTTCCTGCACAAGCAACATACTGAAATACACCAGCATGTAAGTAATGAAGACCAGTATGGAGATGCGTACAAGATGCCACCGTTTTGAGAGCTGCCCCACGGAGAAGATAGCTACAAATCCGGCCGTAAACTGGGTGTAGAAGAATTCAAAACTGTTAGGAGCATAAAATCCGAGGAGCATAAGTGTTATGAGATAGACAACCAGCGCGCCCCTACGGTCGAGAAAAACAGCGCCGATAACAGGCAGGATAGTGTATGGAATCAGATAACTCCAGGAGGGATAATAGGAAAAAATGAAAAATGAAATCACCAACAGCAATACCTGAGTGCCCACCAGTAGATGTAATTTCCGAAGTTCTTTATAGATGGATGGCATGAAGGTCATCAGAAACAGCAATTCTATAAAAAACAGCAGAGAAATCAAAATTATCCTACCGGTATAGACAAATTTCCACGCTTTGGAATTACCAACCTCCTGTTCATATTCGCGCTTTAGCGAAACCAGTTGCTGATATTTCTGCATCGTAACCAACTCGCCCTGCGAAATAATCAGCTCCCCCTTTTGCACCAGTCCCACGGTAGGAGAAATTTTTGAGATAAGCTCCTGCCGCATCATGCCCGTCTTATTCTGATCATAAATCACATTCTGCACCAACGCATTATCAATCAGCTTAAACAACATCACACTATCAGCACTGTTTAGTTGCCTAAGATAGCTGATGGCGTAATCGTCAGCCTCCTTTATCGTATAAAGTTGTGACAGATTGTAATCTTTTACCTCGTTATTTCTTATAAGCTTGATCTGAAAGGTTTTGTCTTTCCCCTCCAAAACCGGGTCAAGGCGGACAATTCCACGCTCGACCTGATCGTAAACCGACAACAAAGCATCGAGGTAGGTCATAGAATCCTGATGACTCACCACAGAATCCATTTTTTGGCTGATAAAATGCCAGTTCTCACCAAAGTTTTTTATCAGTTCGGCTCTCCCTATTTTCGTGCCCTGCTCATCAAACTGAAAATAAGGTTTTAGGTTTTTCAGCACCTCTTGCCGCTCTTTGGACAGTTGCTTTTCCGTTTTCAGGATAGAAAAGTCAAAAGGAGCATACAAATCCTTGTGCTTCCATGGTTTACCCAAGCTAAATTCATACTTAAAAATCCGTTCCCGGGGACTCACAGCCACCACAATAACAACAGCTACTACAAAAGTCAAAATCTTGAGCAGATCGTATGAATATTGTTGTAATTTTGGAAAAAGAGACTTCATAGTATTTTATCTTGCAACAAAAGTACTAAATCCTGAATTTCTATCATTCATTAACCTGTTATTATGAACAAAGGTATTTGCATTCTTCCCATGGTTCCGGTTCGCGAAAAGCCTTCGGACAAAAGCCAAATGATTAACCAGCTCCTTTTTGGCGATGTGGTACAAATAAAAGACCGGTACAAAAGCTGGCTTTTTACTGAAATTTCTCACGACAATTACGTCGGCTGGATAGACGAGAAACAGATTAGCATCCCTCCTTCTGCTTTTTTCGAAGAAATGGAAAATGAGGAACCTGCTTTCCTAACCGAAAAATATGCTGATGCACGTGGAAAAAATGGTGACGAACTTTCTCTGGTTATGGGTAGCAGATTACCGGGCTTCGACAAGAATACTTTTCATATAGCAGAATCAGAATACAAGTTGCCTGAAAGTATTTTGGTCTTGCAAGGAAAACAAACCCGGGAAGTTGTGATAAAATTAGCCAAGAAATACCTTGGCGGTCCTTACCTTTGGGGAGGTCGCTCTTATTTTGGTAACGACTGCTCCGGTTTCACCCAAATAGTTTACCGGATATGTGGATATAACCTCCCTCGCGACGCTTCACAGCAAGCCGAACAGGGTATGCTCGTTAGTTTTATTGAGGAAGCGAAACCAGGAGATCTCGCCTTTTTTGAAAACGAAGAAGGTACTATTGTCCATGTGGGCATGATGCTTAACGACCATCAGATTATTCACTCTTCGGGACAGGTTCGTATTGACACCATCGACCACGAAGGCATTTTTAACGAAGTAGCTAAAAAGTATACCCACAAGCTCAGGTTTATCAAAAGATTTTTGGCATAAAAAAACCCGGAAACAGATCCGGGTGAAATTTTCCAATGATCCCTTCTTAGTTATCCAGAATAACTATTTCATGGTTAATTTTCGCAGCCTTGCGCAGCATCTCGGAAACACCGCAATAACGGTCCTGCGAAAGCTTAACTGCCTTTTCGAGTTTGTCCATGGGAAGATCCTTCCCCTTGAAAATATATTTAATATTGATGGTGTGGTAAATTTTGGGGTGTTCATCGGTCAACTCGCCTTCAACCTCCACATCAAAGTAATCGGGGACTACACGCATTTTACCGAGAATAGAGATGACATCCATAGCTGTACATCCGGCCAAAGAAACCAGCGTCAATGATTTGGGCTGAGGACCTCCATTTTCACCACCCACAGCTTCCGTTGCATCAATCCTAAAATTAAAACCACCTACTTTGGCTTCAAATGCCATTTTACCTGCCCATGTTGTATGAACTATTGTTCCCATAATATTATCTTTTAAAATTTGCACAAATTTAAACAAAAATCTTTTGGCACAAACAGAGGATATTCTCCTCAAGGCTCTCTGTTGAATTTAGTGGGTTAATCAAAAAACCTCCTGCTTTTAAAAGATATTGAGCAGAGATAAAATCACAAAAAAGCCTCCCCTCTCTCGCTATGGAGAAAAGGAAGGCTCTTCAAAAAAGTATAGTACTTTTCTGTTATTTCTGAATGATGGTTTCGTTGTCCATGGCAACAGCTGATTTCTCAACAGTCATTTTCAGACCGCCCGTACCCACTTCGAGGACAACGGTTTTTTCTTTAACTTCTGCAAGTTTTCCATGAATGCCACCGATGGTAACCACTTTATCACCTCTTTTAAGGTTCTCTCTGAATTTTTTCTGAGCCTTGCTCTTTTTGGTTTGTGGCATGATAAAAAAGAAATAAAATACCACCAAAATCAACAATAGCGGTAATAACTGCATCCAAGAAGATCCTTCTCCTTTTGAAGCTTGTAATAAAATAAATAATGTACTCATTTTTAGTAAATTAATTGTTTATGATTGATAAAAATTTCTCCAAATTTATTATTTCCCCTACCCAAAGGAGGTCTTGTTATTTATCTTTAGATGTTTCAACCACAGCGTTGATGCGTAAAACCGTCCTTGCAGGTTTGGTATTAGCCAGCAGCATGACACTTTTATTTTGATAGCCCATTTTGCCGGTACTGTTAAAAGTAACCTCAACATCGCCTTCCTCACCGGGTTTTACAGGTCCGTGGGGATATTTCCCAACTGTACACCCACAGCTGGTGCTGACTCTGGTAATTCTCAAATCGGTTTTACCGGTATTTTTAAAATGGAATGTATATTTCACAATTTCTCCCTGAACCATTTTTCCAAAATCGTGAACCGATTTGGTAAATGTCATCACCGGTGCATTGTTGTCAACCTGCGTTGAGACATTTTGCCTGACAGGCTGTTTTTTTGTATTTTGATTTTGGCAGGCGCCAAGAACCAGTAAACCAGCCAAAACAAAAAGAAACGTTATTTTTTTCATAGCCAACATTATTTTCACTTTTTCCCTGCAAAGATAGTAATAGAACCTTTATAGACCACATTTTTATCTTTAAATCCCTGACATTTTAATACATAAAAATAAGTTCCATCTGGCAAGCCACCGCCATCCCAGTCGTTTTTGTAATTATCCGATTCGAAAACTTTCCGGCCAAGGCGGTTGAAAATTACTAAATGTGTTTTTTCATAATAGTCGTTGAGTGGTTTGTAATCCTGTGGAGCACTATCGAATTTAAGCACGCTTTTGGTCCTTTGCTGCGAGGCATCTTTTGCTTTTATGACAAAATAGTCGTTGTACCCATCGCCATTGGGGGTGAACACGTTGGGGATAAACAAATCCACAGGAAAAATATCCACCACGTGCGTAAACAGCGTATCGCATCCCTGCTGGTTGTAAACCGTGAGGTATGCCGAATAAGTTCCCACCTTGTCAAAAGTGTGGACAACCTCCGTCTGGGAATAGGAGTTCTGATCTCCGTCAAATTCCCAGTAGCTGTTTGAAATATGGATGGTGTCTATGGAAAGGTTTTCGAAGGAAAAGGTTATGTGCGGATTTTGAATATAAGCCGTATCGGATGAAGTCTTTATTTTTACCACCGGATTGGAGTAGGCTCTGGTATAAAAAGTATCCTGCACCGCACATCCGTTGGGGTCAACAACGCGAATAGTATAATCTTGATGTGCACTTAATCCCAGTGCTACCGAAGGGTCGCCGGGCGAAATCTGAATGGGTTTTACCTGCCAGAAATATTTATACTCCGAAGCAGAATAACCTCCGGAGGCTGTTGCCTTCACTTGGGCTGTGTTCCCTATATCCTGGCTGGCATCAGTGCAGGTGAGCTGAAGCTGCTTGAAGCTGATATTTATCTTCTGCCGAACATCCATATGAAAAGGCTGACTAGTACAAACAGTACCGAGGGCAGGGTTAGTTACCGTTACCGTGAAATCGGCAGGGGCAGTCAAACGAACTGTTATGAAAGCAGTTGTATCTCCTGTGGACCACTTGTATTTCAGTCCGGCCTGCGACTGAACCGACAGCGTAAAGGCAGCATCATAACACACCGGGGATGTCGCACTCGAAGTAATCGTACAGGGAAGCTGGCTCATTGCCGACTGAAACGGCATGAAAGCCAAAAAAGCCCACGACCACAAAATCAAAAAGGAGAACTTGGATTTTTTTTTCATGAAATGCATTCCGTTTCACATGGATTGATTGAGAGAACAAATTTATAAATAAATACATAAGAAAAACTTTTTGGTGAAACAGCATTTCGTGATGGAAAACTCTACACCGAAAGATGTCGGGTCTGTTTTATTTTAAGCCAATACCTTGCGAAGCGAAATCACATCTCTGATATAAGAAGGCCATATTAACCTGCAGTTTTTTCACCCCGGAGAACACCTTTTCGCAAATAGGGAG
>CAYYOW010000053.1:0-14654 GCA_964473395.1 uncultured Lentimicrobiaceae bacterium
AAACAATTTCATTATTTGGTTCATACTTTAGTGAGTCAGCCAGTATGCGTTTAATCAATAAAGGATAAGCATAGGCTTCTTCTGTGGGAGGTAAAATCTTTGTTTTGAGCATTTTAAACGTTTTAATGAATTAATGCTGACAAATGTATAAAAAATTGATGTTAATTGTAGAAAATATAATGCTCTGAAAAATAAATTCTTATCGGAAGTTTCTTATTGTAATGTAATACAGGGGGTTACCAACAATTGTTTGGTTGCCTTCCGATAGCTGAATGGATATCGTTTAACAGCGCAGTGAATGACAATTAAACAATAATCGTCTGGCAACTGTTTGTCTATCGTGTCGGTTATTTCATTACAACCTCTTTACCATCATCCCACACTTTCTAAATTTTTCTATATTTACAACCTTTCCCAAAGAAAACAAAATGGCAGACAAAGCAAAAAAGTTTGGTGCTTTCGCCGGTGTCTTTACACCATCTATCCTGACTATCCTAGGGGTTATCATGTACTTGCGTTTGGGCTGGGTGGCAGGGGTAGCCGGCATTTGGGGAAGTGTTGCTATAATTTTGCTGGCTCATTTTATTTCCGTTACCACAGGCTTAAGTATTTCGTCTATTGCCACTGACAAGAAGATAAAAGCGGGCGGAATTTACTATATTCTTTCGCGCTCGCTGGGTTTACCTATGGGTGGTTCTATTGGTATCACTTTGTTTGTTGGTACGGCTTTGAGTATTTCGCTTTATATCGTGGGTTTTGTAGAAAATTTTCTGGATATCCCTTCAATGCAACATTGGCTTGGGATGGTGGGGCCTACCGTTCAAAACACCCGTATTGTGGGAACTGCGGTTTTGGTATTGTTGGCAGTCATAGCTCTGATTAGTACGAATTTTGCCATAAAAACCCAGTTTTTGGTTCTCGGCGCCATCATCTTGTCTCTGATTTCTATTTTCGTGGGCTTTTTTCTTCATCCTATAACAGCTTCTGCTGCTCCGGTTACGCATTTCACCCCTTTTAAAGATTTTAGTTTTACGGAGACTTTTGCCATCTTCTTTCCCGCAGTTACAGGTTTTACTGCCGGCGTAGCCATGTCGGGCGATTTGAAAAATCCTAAAAAAGATATTCCTTCCGGAACATTGTTAGCCATTTTTACCGGTTTGGTTATTTATTTGGCTCTGGCGATAAGTTTTAATTTATTTGTGGACAGGCAGTTGCTTCTCACAAATTATAATTTTCTGATACAGATTGCATGGTTTCCTTTCCTCATTATTGCCGGTGTTTGGGGTGCCACACTCTCTTCCGCTTTGGGTGGTATTCTTGGAGGTCCGCGGATTATCCAAGCCATTTCAAATGATCACATCACACCGAAAATTCTGGGAAAAGGTCATGGGAAAAACAATGAGCCACGCAATGCTCTTATTTTTACCTTTCTTCTCTCCGAACTGGGTATTCTCGTGGGTGATTTGAATGTTATTGCCAGACTGGTTACTATGTTTTATCTCACTGCTTATGGGTTTATCAACCTGGCTTTTGTACTGGAAAAGTGGGCCAGTGCCGACTTTCGTCCAAGCTTCCGTATTCCTGCATGGGTAGGTATTCTGGGCTTTGTCACAAGTTTTATGATTATGTTTAAACTGGATATGGCTGCCATGTTTGGTGCGTTGATTATTCTTGGTTTCGTATTTTATCTTATCCGGAAAAAGCAACTCCATCTTGCCATGGATGACATATGGCCCAGTGTGATGGCTTCCCTGATTCGTTCGGTACTCACCCGCTTTAAAAATATGCATCTTACCGAAGCCAACTGGCGGGCAAATATTCTTCTTTTCAGTGGCGGAAAATCAAGTCGGCCGCATCTCGTGGAGTTCAGCAAGTTTATTGCCGGGAAACAGGGGCTTATTTCTAACTTCGACCTGGTGCTGAAACCCAATGCCAAACGGCTTTTCCCCTCACACCACCAGGCTATTCCAGAAGAAGAAATGGAAGGCGATGAAGCTATCTTTAAAAGAAGACAGATGTGTAACGACATATACGGCGCTATGGAAAGTCTTTCGGCAACGTACGGATTTTCCGGAATGGAACCGAATACTGTGGTGCTGGGGTGGGGTAGGCATTCCAGCGATCCCATGCGCTTTGCTCAGATGCTGCATTACATTAAAAACCTTGATTTAAATATCGTTATGCTCGATTTTGATAAGGAAAAAGGGTTTGGCAATTTTAAGCAGATTGATGTCTGGCTTCGTGGAGGATCTAACAATGGAAGTCTCATTTTCTCTCTGCTGAAATCTATTCACGTGTCTTATGCCTGGCGTAATGCCTTGGTGCGGATATTGTTGATTACGGATGATAAAAATAAAAAAAAGCCGATTAAGTCCAGGATAAAACATCTGTTAAACAAGCATCGTATGCCTGCTGAAGTCGAAATTGTTCTAAAGGGGAAAACCGATAATGTGCATGATATCATCAAGAATAAATCTGCTGAAGCTGATCTGACTATCATGGGAATGGCTAAGGTACAGGTTGGAAAAGAGAACGACTTTATACAGCGTGCCGACAGCCTTTATAATGATTTGGGTACGTTGGTGCTGGTAAAAGCCTCCTCGTTTTTTAGTGAGCTTCATCTGGGTGACTAGTCATCATCTTTTAAAACTTTGTTTAAATTTACACCCGCTTTCATCAAAAAGAGTGCTTTGCAAACGAAAAAAATAACAGAATTAGACAGCCGGCAATTTTTCAATTGCTTTTTAACAGGAGCCGGTAAAATATTTGATGACCAGAATTACATCAACAAGATAAATGTGTTCCCTGTGGCGGATGCTGACACGGGTACCAACCTGGCCTCCACCATGCGCTCCATTGTGGAGGCTACAGTTGTGCGTAATAACTTTAAAGCTACCGCTGTTGATATTGCCGATGCAGCACTGTCCGGAGCACGTGGCAACTCCGGGATTATTTTTGCCCAGTTTCTCTATGGCTTTAGCTTTGAAGTGGCGGAAAAGGAAAAGATTGACACGATTGATTTTGTACTTGCGGCAAAAAAGGCGGTTCCTTATGTTTATGAAGCCATTGCTAATCCTGTTGAAGGAACTATGGTTTCGGTTATCAAGGAGTGGGCTGACCATCTTTTCGATATAAAGGAAAAATATGATGATTTTTACAGCTTACTGACTTCCGGCTTGAAGCAGGCACACAAATCTCTGAAAGAGACTACCAAAAAGTTAGACAAACTGGCACGTGCAAAAGTTGTGGATGCTGGCGCCAAGGGTTTTGTGGATTTTCTTGAGGGTGTGATTGAATACATTAAAACTGGTCGCGTTCCTAATCCTGAAGTATTAAAGTCCGTGGTAATTGAAATAAGTAACGTTCATATAAATCACGACACTATCACCTTTCGCTACTGTATGGAGGCCTTAATTCAGGGAGAAAACCTGAGTAAGGAGAAACTTAAAGCAATTTTGGATGGCTTTGGTGATTCTACGGTGATTGCGGGGTCAATAAACAAAATACGCATTCATGTGCATACCGATACGCCGTGGCTGTTGATTCAGAAAATCAGTAATTTAGGAACTATTATTGCTCAAAAAGTGGATGATATGGTGATGCAGAACGAGGTTGCTTCCAATGCCCGTTTCAAAACGGCCATAGTTACAGATTCGTCGTGTGACATTCCCCAGGATTTATTGGAAAAATACCAAATCCAGCGTATCCCGTTAAATATTCATTTCGGCGACACATTTTATCTCGATGGTGTTACCATGAAACCGGAACAGTTTTATGCCGTACTGGATTCGTCACCTGTTTATCCAACCACTTCACAGCCATCGTACAAAGAGTTTTTTAATCGATACAACTACCTTGCAACGCATTATGACTCTATTATCGGAATCAATTTAAGTGCAAAACTGAGTGGTACCTGGCAAAATAGTGTGAATGCTGCTGGGAAAGTATCGGCACTAACAGGTAAAATTATTGATATTATCAACAGTAAGAAAGTCTCGTGTGGACTGGGCTTGCTTACCATTCGTGCCGCCAAAGCATTGGCAACCGGAATGAGCCACGAGGAAATCGTTGCCTACCTGCCCATGTGGGTGTTGAAAACAAAGCAGTTTGCCGGTCTGAAAACGTTGAAATATCTTGTGAAAAGCGGGCGGATTGATGCCAAAAAAGGTTTTTTCGGACGATTACTGGGAATAAAACCAATTATTGAAGTGGATAAAAATGGTCTGGTAATTCCTTTTGCCAAGCCCCTTTCCGAAGGTAAAAGCCGGAAACGTATTCTCAATGAAATGAAAAAATTCATAAATGGGAAAAGAGTATGGGGTTATGCTATTACACATGCCAATAATCAGCCGAGTGCCCGGAAACTTGCCCGCGAGATGGAAAAGCTTACCGGAAGAAAACCGGAATTTATCCAGCAGGTAACACCTGTTCTTGGGGTACATGTGGGACCGGGAGTGGTGAGCCTGGCTGTATCGCTGGAATAGAAATGATGGCCATTCCGTTGTCAAATAATAGTTTGTTTTTCTCTCCATCGCAACTTCTCTCCGTCTCCTTGTCCCCTCGTCTCTCCGTCTTTCATTGTTGCCAAACAGTTGTCAGTAATTCCCTTTTTTTCGCAACTTCGCTTCTTCACAATTTCTCTTCGTCCCCTTCGTCTCTCCGTCCCTTCATCTTTTCTTTTCCCGGGGTTTGCCTGAACTTGTTCTAAATATCTTCTTTGCTCCTTTTCACAGGCGTTAAATCCGTAATTTTGTTGCATTAAATATCAATGGACATGATTACAAAACAGTTAACTCATCCCCGCAGCATTGTTGTAGTGGGGGGCTCAAATAATATTCATAAACCAGGAGGTAAAGTTCTGAAAAATCTTCTGGATGGCGGTTTCGATGGTGGACTTTACGTGATGAACCCTAAAGAGGATGTGGTGCAGGGTGTAAAAAGTTATCGCGCTCCTAAAGACTTACCCGATGTGGATTTGGCTATCCTTGCCATTGCTGCAAAATATACTCCCGATACGGTCGAATTTCTGTCTCAAAATAAAAATACCCGTGCTTTCATTGTCTTGTCTGCCGGATTCAGTGAAGAAAGCCATGAGGGTAAATTATTGGAGGAGAGAATGGTGGAAGCTGTAAACAAAGTTAACGGCTCACTTATAGGCCCTAATTGTGTGGGGGTAATGACTCCGCAATACCATGGCGTTTTCACCAAACCTATTCCCAGGCTTGACTCCAATGGTTGCGATTTTATCAGCGGGTCCGGTGCCACGGCCTGTTTCATAATGGAAGCCGGAATTCCCAAAGGCCTGACATTCAATAATGTTTATTCTGTGGGGAACTCTGCGCAGATGGGTGTGGAAGAGGTACTGCAATACATGGATGAGAATTTTGATCCCGAAAAAGATCCTAAAGTTAAGTTGCTGTACATGGAAAAAATTGATAAGCCTGCTTTGTTGCTAAAGCATGCTGCTTCGCTCATCCGGAAAGGCTGTCGTATTGCTGCTGTAAAAGCCGGTGCTTCGCAAGCCGGAAGCAGGGCTGCTTCTTCACACACGGGTGCTCTTGCCAGCTCGGATGCTGCTGCCGATGCGCTTTTCCGCAAAGCCGGTATCGTACGTTGTTATGGCCGCGAAGACCTGATAAGCGTAGCTTCGGTTTTCATGTATCCCGAACTTCAGGGTAAAAATATTGCCGTCATTACCCATGCCGGCGGCCCGGCTGTAATGTTAACCGATAAACTCTCTGCCGGTAGTTTGAATGTTCCGGCTATCCGGGGGAAAGCAGCCGAAGAGCTAAAGGCAAAGCTCTTTCCCGGCTCGGCTGTGGGCAATCCCATCGACTTTCTCGCCACCGGTACCGCCGAACAACTTGGTGTCATTATCGATTACGTAAACGATAGATTTGATGAAATTGATGCCATGGTAGTTATTTTCGGAACACCTGGTTTAGTTGAGGTTTATGATGTGTATGATTTGTTGGACGAAAAAATGAAAACCAGTAAAAAACCTGTTTTCCCCGTTCTGCCTTCTGTTTTAACGGCTGAAAAAGAGGTAAAAGCTTTTGTGGAGAAAGGACGCGCCTGTTTTCCAGACGAAGTGATACTGGGTGAAGCGCTGGCAAGAGTTTACCATACGCCAAAACCAACTCCTGAAAAAGTTAAACTGCCTACCGTGGATGTGAAGCAGATTCGTGCTATTGTGGAGGCTGCTTCTGATGGCTACCTTACTCCCGGAAAAGTAACGGCGTTATTGGATGCTGCCGGTATTTCAAGAGCAAAAGAGTTTACCACTTCACAGGAAGTAGAAATTGTAAAACTGGCTGAACAAGTGGGCTTCCCATTGGTTATGAAAGTTGTTGGGCCATTGCACAAGTCGGATGTGGGTGGCGTTAGCCTCAACATCCGCGATAATGAAAAACTGGTGAGTGAGATGAACCGCATGATGCATATTGAAGGCGCCAAAGGAGTACTCATCCAACCGATGCTGAGCGGAACGGAACTTTTTGCTGGTGTGAAAAAAGAAGATAAATTCGGCCATTTGATTTTGTTTGGTCTCGGTGGTATTTTCATTGAGGTGCTGAAGGATATACGAACTACGATGGCACCATTGGGTAAAGCAGAGGTTCTGGCAGAGCTGAAAAAGCTGAAAAGCTACAAAATTATTCAGGGCGCCCGTGGTATGGAAGGTGTGGACGAAGACCTTTTTGCTGATATTTTAATGCGACTTTCGGCACTGGTAAAAGCAGCTCCTGAAATTGCCGAAATGGATTTGAATCCACTGCTGGGAAACAAACGGCAGGTAGTGGCCGTAGATGCACGCATCCGAATTGCCAAATAATCGGCGTATGGTATCATTTCCAATGTATTACAGGCTTCCTGCTTTCTATGATTCTAGCTGGTAAAAAGGGGCTGCAATGTTCTTTCAGCTCTTTTTCTTTTTGGGAATTATTCGTAACTTTGGACTGCATTTTAAAGCAACCTTTTCCGGCTAGAAATGCATGATAATTTTACAGCTTAAATACTCAAATTATGAAAAATACACCAATAGATTACCAAATTGTTAACCAAAAAATAAAAGAGAGCGGACTTCATTCCGTAGGCAAAGCCACTATCCGTGAGATTAAGAGGCTGGTTGATGAAATTGAGAAGACGACGGGTAAAGAATATATCCGTATGGAAATGGGTGTTCCCGGTCTACCTCCCGTAAAGATTGGGGTGGAAGCCCAGATTGATGCATTGAAAAGGGGTGTTGCGGCAGTTTATCCCAACATTCAGGGACTACAGGTACTCAAAGAAGAGTTTTCGCGGTTTCTGAAGCTTTTTATGGACATTGATGTAAACCCGGAAGGGTGTATTCCGACAGTAGGCTCTATGCAGGGTGGGTTTGCTTCTTTCTTATGTATGAGCCGCACAAACCGGAATCAGGATTCCACGCTTTTTATCGATCCCGGATTTCCGGTGCATAAGATGCAACATAAAGTCCTGAACCTTCGTTACGAAAGTTTTGATGTGTATAATTACCGTGGCAAAAAGTTAAAAACTAAATTGGAATCTTATTTTAAAACCGGAAGATTTCATTCGGTTTTGTATTCCAACCCTAACAACCCATCCTGGATATGTTTTACTGAGGAAGAACTACATATTATCGGCGATATGGCTGACAAATACAATGTGGCTATTTTAGAAGATCTGGCTTATTTTGGTATGGACTTCCGCAAAGATTATTCTCAACCAGGGAAACCTCCTTACCAGCCTACTGTAGCCAAATACTCCAAAAATTATATTTTGTTTGTTTCCAGCTCAAAAATATTCAGCTACGCGGGTGAGCGCATTGGAATGATGGCCATATCCAACAACCTGTTTACCATGAGTTTGCCCGACCTGCTTCGTTATTATACCACGGATAACCTAGGATATTCGCTGATTTTTGAAACACTCTATCCCCTTAGTTCCGGAACTGCACATTCGGCACAGTATGCTATTGCAGCTGTATTGAAAGCTGCCAATGAAGGTAAGTTTAACTTCGTTGATTATGTGAAAGATTACGGCGTGAAGGCTAAGGAGATGAAGAAGATGTTTTTGGATAATGGCTTTAAAATTGTTTATGATACTGATATTGACCAGCCTATTGCCGATGGTTTTTATTTTACATTCTCTTATCCCGGACTTGATGCGGAAACGTTATTGCATGAACTGGCTTTTTATGGTATCAGCGCTATTTCTCTTCTGATTACCGGAAGTGAACACAAAGAAGGTATCAGGGCTTGCACCTCTCTGGTAAAACATGAACAATTCCCGTTGTTAAATGAACGGCTGGCACAGTTTCATCAAGATCATCCCATAGCAAAATAAAGCGGGTTTATCGAAACCGCCCGGATAGGCATTTTATCAAAATACAAAAAAAGCCTGTTCCATTTTGCGGAACAGGCTTTTAAACAATGAAAACAAACTTTTTATTTTGCAGGTGGTGTATAAATATTAGAATTTACGCGGTAGCCTGGTTTATCCATGTACCAGTCGGGGTAATTGGTTCCACCTGATTCTGCCCACTGGGCAAAATGATTGTAAGCGCTGAGAATATCTACCTGTTCCACCGGATAGGCAAAGGAAACGGGCAAATCAAGCGCCCAGGGCAGGTTGTTTTTGGTCTGGTAATATTTACCTGTAGCGGGGTCGCTGGCATCGGCATAAGTGCCAAAGTAGGAATTGTTAACCAAATCAGTAGGTTTCTGTCCGGCAAGATGAACCTCTTTCCCACGTTCACCATTAACAATCAGGAAAGGATTGTAAGGTGCTGTGCCGGTTGTGCTTACCGAAACAGCGTTAGTATAAAGAACGTGTAGCTGGCTGGTGTCAGGTTTAACGTAGGGTACATTTTCTTTGGTGTTGATAAAAGCAGATCCTGAGTTGCCGATATTTCTGAAAGCATTGTCAAACAGAATAATGACGGTGTTGGTTTGTCCCTGTTCGGTACCATTGGCATTGGTGTGAATGTAGCTTTCGGTGTAGTGGGTACCGGTAACGGAAGCCACATTGTCCGGGTTACCACCTAGCATAAGGCCAAACCCGTTTTTCAGGCTGGCACCCACAGCTCGCACAGAGTAGTCGGTAAAAAATTCAACCAGCTTGTTTGAGGAGTTCAAAACCGATTTAAAATGGTAATCCAAAACCAGGTCGTTAAAGTCATAGTCGCCTTTTCCCGGCCACAAATCTTCAAATGCCACAGTTCCCCAGTCGGTCTTGTTGGGATAATATACGTTGAAAGCACGGGAGGCATCGTTAGGATAATCGTCCATATCATCATCCACGCCGTCGCCGTCAGTATCTTTCACGGGACCTGTTACTACTGCGTTATCATAATAGATAGAAGAGTTCTTGTCAAAATCCCAGTTCCAGAAAAGAGCCTGAACTTTTACTGTCCCTGCGGGCATGGTGGCAGCAATGGTTTTTGTTGTCCAGTTATGAGACGGAAACCTGTTTCGTATCCAATAATAGGCCAGTACCCGGTTGTTGGCATCTCTGGGAATGAGGTATAACCAGGAATATAATGTCCTTGTGTTACCTATTGATTTAATGTCTGCCGAAAATGTGATGAGATCACCCGGATTGGCTGCAACCATCTGCGAGGCGCCACCATAATAGACTCCGATATTTTTTAAAGGGGTACGAATAACGTGATTTCCACCATCACTATACCATTCCATCTTTTTGCTTCTGTAATTGGTAAAGTACCATTTCCCATCTATCGAGTGGAGGCTCGGCCAACCGGCAATAATTCCAAAGTCATCCACCTCAAAATCGCCGTTTTGTACCAGATTGTTCACGCGTATTGCTTTGTATTCTCCGACACTGTGGTTGGAGAAATAAGCCGATTTTGTTTCTGTGGGAATAGTATCCGGAGGAGTAGTTCCATAACCATCGCCAAAGTTAATGGTGACACCACTTCCTTTTACGCTTTGTAGAGTCAACCCAACTTTACGGCTACCTGCTATGCTTTGAACAAAAATTGAGTCTAATGCAGTGGGAACACGAATATTGCCTGACCACTGACCGTTTTTGTCAAAGCTACCTGCTGTAATGAGTTTTCCACCATTGGCCGGGTCATCCGTGTATATGTTGAAGCGGCTTTTGTCCTTGCTAAAATCAACAGTGGAAGGCATATCAATTGTAACCCCTTCTATATGTGTCGATTCAAACTTAAATCCATCTGGTACGTTTAAATTGTCCAGCGGAGATCCATTGCTGGGTGTTGGTACCTTTTTACACGACTGGAATGCAAGTCCGGCTATCAGTAGTATAACTGCTGTGAGGATAATTTTTTTTGTTTTCATTATTCTATTTTAAGAGATATTATTTTTCATAAATATGTAGAGCAAAAATTAAGCCGTACTACTGTATATAAATGGTAAATTGTTGGTATGAGTGAAATTAAGTCCCGTAGAGGATCCTTGTATTTTCCCAAAATGGGAATAGTAGTACCGTATTGGGAAGAATCTATTATAATATTCAACGTTTTTGAAGCAAAAATACTTCATTTTTCGTCAAGATTCCAATGTGAATTTCCTTTAATATTCCGAATACGGAGGTCTCTCCGGTTTTTCTCCGAATTCAGTAAAAAAAAGTGCTTGTTTTCATCTTCTGTTTCTCATGTCATTTCTATAAAATTTATTCTCAAAAGGTTATGATTGGTGGCATATATCTTGCTAATCAACCACAATAATTTACACCCTGGCCGGTGTAAATCTCAATATTTTGGTTTTGATTGATATCAGGCCGGTAGGGTAAAACTTCCGGTCTGTTTTTTTTTGTGTTTGTAACGGAAAGCGCTAATTTTGTCGTTTACCGGGGAGATCGAATCCGGTATGGTTCAGCTGTTAAAAGAGTGATGAATTTAAGATGGAAATAATGAAAAAAATCAGCAATCCCTATAAAAAAATGACGGGCTATCAGTGTTTTGGCTGTGCACCTCATAATCATAATGGTTTGCAAATGTCTTTTGCCGAGGATGGTGAATATATGGTTTCCGAATGGGAGCCAAAAGACTATTTTCAAGGATATTATAACGTGCTCCATGGGGGCATTCAGGCTACGCTGATGGATGAAATTGCTTCGTGGCTAGTACAGGTAAAGCTAAAAACAGCCGGCGTCACTTCCACAATGAACGTCCGTTACAAAAAGCCCGTTCCCACCGACAAAGGTATTATCAGGCTCAGAGCAAAACTGACCGGCCAGCATCGCAATCTTGCAGAGATACACGTGGAGTTGTTCGGGCCAGAGAATGAGCTGTGTGCCGAAAGTGATTTTGTTTATTTTACTTATTCTCATGAGGTAGCGGTGAAACGATTGCATTATCCTGATTATGAGGAGTTTTTTGAAGAATAGAAAGGCATGCTGATTTTATGATGATGAAGATCTGGGCTAATCTGTTCAGAAACTACAACATAATAGCTCCAGATTTGTTTGTAATACGTTACCCTGTGCAGTCAGATATTTTCAAGCATTTTTTAGTTGTTCGTCAATAAGGCTTGCCGAGACAAACGACTCTTTTATCAGGATGACAATAGCGGCCAGTGCACTGATGACGGAGAGAATTACTGCGCCGTAGAGCAGGGGAGTGGTAAAAGTGACCCCCTCCAGGCTCAGCCCCCCTGCCAGGCTACCCAAAAGGACAAAGCCCACACAAAGATAGAGCAAGCTTAAAGCCCATTTAAACATCCATAAACGCTTTTTTTGTAAGACCATAAATTCGCGGGAACAATTAAAATTATCTTCGATGATGTGCTGCAATTGCCGGATCAGCTCAATGTAGCGCCGTGAGGTGGAGAGAATGATCAGCCCAATTCCCGAAAGAAAACTTAGCGGTGCCAGAATTAAGGTTAGTTCCATTATGATAGTTTTAAATTTTCTGATTATTGCCAACCATTTTTAGTGCATTGTTTATGGCCTGTTGAAGAAAACTAAGTCCAAGTCCGGCCTGTTCGGAGGCCTTTGTTCCGGACTGAACGATAAAATGTGTTTCCAGTACTTGTCCGAGCCAGTCCTGCCGGTGCCAATGTCCCGGAGGAGTCAGCCTAATATCTATTGTGTCTGTCTTTTTCTCTTTTCCCCAGGCTGTGATGTAGAAATAAGGCTCCGGATAGTAAAAGTCGGGCATGGCCAGTCCGAAACTTATGGAGGATGCCGGCATTTCTCCTTCATAAGTAAGCGGAAGATAAAGCCCTTCATCGAAATGATGAGGCCAGATGAGAATATCTTCGTCACGTTGCAACAACTGCCTGAAATAATGGAGAAGAAGATGCCCGTTAGTCCGGTGACGCGCCAACTCTATCATGTGCTCAATATCTTCTACCCGAAAAGGCTCCCCGTGTTTGACGGGATGGTCAGGAATATCGAAATGCATTTTAGGCAGCAACTTACCGGCATCCAGTTGCTGCATTTTTAGTTGGTTCCACAGCCACTGGAAAGCTTCTGCAAATGTCTTTCCGTTCAGGGGAAAAGCTGTCATTATCTCCAAATTCGTTGTGTGCAGTTGTAGTGCAAAATCCGGATAGCTGAGACCCACGTGGAAATCTTGTTTTCCACTATGTATCATTCCTCCCAGTTGCAGGTTCTTGCCTGCTATCCATCGCGAAGCGGTATGGCTGTCGTCGGCAGTTTCGGGGATGAAATATTTACCGGTCATGGCGACAAGCTGTAATGCCTGATGCAGGTTGCCAGCGTCAGATTTTAGCTTTCGCGGGCCGGTATGCAAGACTTCCCAATGGTCAACAACGGCAGCTGTTGTCAGGTTTTTCATATTGTTAATATTTTGAAAACAGGAAATTTTCACATCCCCTATTTTTTATTAACGTTTTTATTCTACAATGGTTACGCCTTTCCAAAAGGCCACGTAATTTTTGATGCCTTTGGCAAGTTCTCTTGGGGCGGGATAATACCATGCGGCATCCGGGTTTCGTTTGCCATCCACAACCAAAGTGCGGTAGGAAGCCAGCCCCTTCCACGGGCAGGTGGTGTGTGTGTCGCTTTCTTCAAAAAATTCCTTTTTGATGGATTCAGGGGGAAAATAGTGGTTTCTTTCCACGACAATGGTTTTGTTGCTCTCGGCAACTACTTTGTTGTTCCAGATTGCTTTCATTTTTTAATCTTATTTCTTTTTTGTTTCATTAGACGTAGTTCTGCACGATTCCTTACGAAAATGATGTCTGCACAGTTACTTGATTTCCCATAAGCTGTCCAGAAAGTATTGGCGGCTGTCCGTGAAATGGCGGAGCACCTGGTATCCTGTTTCCCCGGCCAGCCTGACTATTTCTTCCGGACTGTATTTTTTAGAGATTTCTGTGTGGATAAGTTCGTTTTTTGCAAAGAGAAATTGCATTTCTAGTACTTCAAAATGAACCTGTTGGTTTTCCAGAGAAACCAGATAACTTCGTACTTCTCCGCTAACCGGCTCGTAAAATGTGTAATGGCTGAATGCTTCCAAATTAAAGCCTGCCCCCAGCTCGCGGTTCATACGCCGTAGCAGGTTCTGGTTGAAAGCAGCCGTAATCCCCTGTGAGTCGTCATAGGCCATGCTTATGATTTGAGGGTTTTTACGACGGTCGATACCCACAAACAAAAGGTCGCCGGTTTTACTCTCATGGGCAAAATTCCTATAAAAATCAACGGCTTGTTCCTGTGTGAAGTTTCCCATATTTGAACCAAGAAAAAGCGTAATGTTTCGCCGGTTGTTCAAATTATTTGCCTGCCTGATGGCATCAAAATATTCAAAATTCATGGGATGCACTTTCAGTGCCGGCATTTCTTTCCGGAGGCTGTGGGCAAGTTCTTCCAGAATATGTTCTGAAATATCTACGGGGTAATAAGTGAAATTGGCACCTTTTTCGAGTAGGTATCGGAGCAATATTTTTGTTTTACTTCCATCGCCGGCACCGAACTCCAGTAAGTTAAACGGTTCATCAAATGCCCGCATCTCCATTAGAATTTCTTCTTTTTGCATGTGAAAAATTTCCTCTTCACAACGGGTGAGGTAGTATTCCGGCATTTTCATGATTTCCTGAAAAAGCCGGTCACCCTCGGCATCATACAAAAACATGGAAGAGATACTTTTGGGACTTTTTGAAAAGCCTTCTCTGGCAGCTTCGGCCAGGTTTATGTTCACGGTTTGTGTTTTTATTTCCATGATGTAAATTTTTCTTTCTTTAACTTGATTATTTTGTCATACTGATACCCGTAAATGCTTTTGCTGTCTCTTTTTCGTTGGCCATTTTCCATTTATCGGAGTCTTTAGAGTAGTGAAACATCGGTTTTTATTTCCAACAGTGCCGGGCCATCATGGGCAAACAGTTGCTGCATCCTGTCGAATAGGTTTTCCGGGCTGTCTGCTTTTATGCCCAGCGCCCCGCAGGAGCTGGCAAAAGTAGCAAAGTCGGGATTGGTTAGCCGGGTTTTCCATACTTCAAAATGGCCGGAGCGTTGTTCTTTGGATATTTTGCCCAATTCATTGTTATTCAGTAAGATGATTTTCACGTTCATTTGGTATTTTACCAAAGTAGTTATTTCGGCCAGGTATTGGGCAATGCCCCCATCACCTGCCACTGCTATTATGGGGCGTTCGTGTCCCACGGCTGCCCAGGCGCCGAGTGCAGCGGGGAGTGCAAACC
>CAYYOW010000054.1:0-14297 GCA_964473395.1 uncultured Lentimicrobiaceae bacterium
TTTATGTGGCAGGTGAAGGCAGCGGTTATTCCGGAGGTATTATCTCCAGCGCAGCCGATGGAATCAAAGCTGCGATGAATATCCTTACACAATACCGGTAACTTCAACTTTGGCTTCACTGATACAGATTAACGGGTACAATCTTTTGAACAAAATACACACTGAGAGTGGAAAAGATGGCCAACACGACGATGCAAAAGATTTCGGAGGCCTCTGATCGTCCGGAATTAACTTTTACTTAACTCTGAAGATATATTTTTAAAGCACTATATCTCAACAATTAGCAATTATTTATTAACTTTTTTTATGAGTTTTTCAACAATCAGAAGGAACATAACGGGTTGTTTCACTTTGTATTACGCCTAAAAGTGGGGCTAAGTCGTGATTTCAGAATGTTTCTTAATAAAAAATTCATAATTATGAGCCGAATAATTCCATATTTTCGCTACATAATTTTTAGGAACCAAATTTTAAATTAAAATTTTTGTTTTATGAAACGTACAAATTTACTTTTAACTCTTCTGGTAAGCCTGCTCTTCGCAGGAGCAACCTTAGCCCAGGGAGTTGTACAGGGTGTCGTTATGGACGCCAACAGCCATGAAACCCTTGTCGGGGCTACCGTGGTTGTAGAAGGAACCACTGCAGGTATTACTACCAACTTAGATGGTAGTTTTACATTGATTGCCCCCGTTGGTAAGCATGAGCTAAAAGTTAGTTATGTTGGTTACCAATCAAAAGTTATTGCACTTACTATTAAGAATGGTGCCACTTATAATGTAGGCAAAATCAACCTGAAAAGTAGTGCTATCGGTCTTCAGGAAGTCAACGTACTGGCTTCAGTTGCTATCGACAGGAAAACGCCTGTAGCTGTAACCACCATTGATGCTAAGACAATTACAGATAATCTGGGTAGTCAGGATTTACCTCAGGTACTGAATAATACCCCGAATGTGTATGCTACACCAACCGGTGGTGGCTATGGTGATTCACGTATTAATGTTCGTGGTTTTGACCAAAGAAACGTTGCTGTTTTGATTAATGGTATCCCCGTTAATGATATGGAAAATGGCTGGGTTTACTGGTCAAACTGGGCAGGACTGGGAGATGCAGTACGCTCCATTCAAATTCAGCGTGGTTTGGGGGCTTCAAAATTAGCCATTAATTCCGTTGGTGGTACCATCAACATTATCACCAAAACCACGGATATGAAAAAAGGCGGGTCTCTCGAGCTTTCCCTAACAGATTTCGGTCGCACAAAAGAGATGTTGTCACTGTCCACCGGGCTTATGAAATCAGGAACTTCCATTACATTTGTAGGTTCACACACACAAGGTCCTGGATATATTCCTGGTACATGGGTAAAAGCATGGTCTTATTTTCTTTCTGTTTCTCAACAAATCAACAAAAACAACCAATTAGTTTTTACTGCATTTGGTGCTCCCCAACAGCACGGCCAGAGAAATGGTTATTACATGCTCACACAGTCTAAATTCGACAAATACGGCCCCAAATACAACCAAAACTGGGGATGGCGCGGTGGCGAATTGTTAAACGAACGTGTTAACTATTACCACAAACCGCAAATGGCTTTGAACTGGTATTGGAAGATCAATGAAAAAGGTCGTCTTGCTACTTCAGCCTACTATTCTTTCGGAACAGGTGGCGGATCCGGTCCTTTAGGCTACAATGCCAATGGCCATTATTACAAATATGAGCCCCCTATGACTGCCAGTGGTCAGTATGACTGGGATGCTATGGCTAGTTACAATGCTGGTAATATTGATAAAGCTAACGCCCGTTCAGTTGGTGCCTATACAGTAAGAAACCCTGGCGATACCACTTTCATGTCTCGCTCACAGCACATCATTCGTAACTCTGTTAATAACCACAAATGGTATGGGTTGCTCTCTACATTAAATTATAACTTCAGCGACATGCTGACACTGACTGCCGGTATTGACATGCGTCACTACAGAGGCGAGCATTACCGTGAGATAAGAGATCTTATTGGCGGTGATTACTGGTCTGATCGTGCTTTTGGTCTGAGAAAAGTTGGTGATAAAGTTGCTTACTGGAATGATGGCATTGTTTCTTATGCAGGAATGTTTGCTCAGTTGGAATACACCAAAGGTATTTTCAATGCTTTTGTTGCCGGTACTTTCTCCAATACATGGAACACACGTGTTGATTACTACAATTACACTCCCGGTGTTGGTCAACGCAGTAAAACGCTTTCCAACCCTGGTTATGACTTGAAAGCTGGAGCCAACTTCAATATTTCCGAAAGAAGTAACTTCTTTGTAAATGCCGGACTCTATTCCCGCGTACCTTTCTTCAAGTTTATGTTCCTTAATTACATGAATACTGTAAACACTAAACTGAAAAACGAAAAGATTACTGCAGCTGAGGTTGGTTATGTTTACAAAGCACCTAAATTTACTTTCAGATTTAATGGTTATTATACTGTTTGGTCAAGTATCTCTCAGCTGACAAGTTTCAGAGCAACTACCGGCCAAACGGTTAGTGCTTTTATGTCTGATTTGAAAGAAATTCATCAAGGTATTGAAATTGAAGGTAACTGGGATGCCACCAACTGGGCACGCTTTGGTGGTATGATCAACCTTGGAAATTGGAAGTATGGTGACGATGCTTCTGCCATTCTTTATGATGAACAAACACAAAAGGAAATTGGTACAGGTACAATTTATACTAAAGGTCTGAGAATAGGTAATCAGCCACAGACTTCCTATGGTGCACACGGATCATTCCATGTTACCCGGAAAATTACTGTTTCTGCTTATTATCGTTATTATGCTAATCTTTACGCACAGTTCACACCGGAAACTCGTAAAAATCCCAATGACAGATCACAGGCTTTCAAACTTCCTAACTATGGTCTGCTGGATATGCGTCTCGGATGGAGCTTTAAAATTGGTGGACTGGATTCCTACTTTAACTGGAATATCTACAATATTGCCAATAACATTACCTTGATTGAAGCTCAAGACAGGTATAATAGCACTACTAACTCACACGTATTTAGAAAAGGTTTTTGGAGCTGGGGTCGTAACATGAACTTCTCACTGAAAGTCCGATTCTAAGATGAACTTCATCTATATTTCTAAAGCCCCTTCTTCATACGGAGGGGCTTTTTTTCTACCTTTAGCAAAATTATTATTATGAAGTATATGAAAAAAGAAACGTTGCAAACAGCACTTCTCTTGTTTTTTAGTTTTATTTTTCTTTCTGCCAACTGTCAAAAAGAGATTAAAAGCAGTAATGATTCCGGGAAACCATATGTCGTTATGCTCTCTCTCGATGGTTTCCGATGGGATTATCCCAAACAAGCTCGTACTCCTGTATTGGATTCGCTGAAAGAAGCAGGTGTTTTTGCAGAGATGATCCCCAGCTTCCCCACCAAAACTTTTCCTAACCACTATAGCATTGCCACCGGGTTGTATCCTGATCATCACGGCATTGTTTTGAACAGATTCTATGCAACCGATTTAGGAAAGAAATACAGTATTTCTGACCGCAAATCAGTAGGAAACGGTATCTTCTATGGTGGCGAGCCTATCTGGGTTACTGCCAGAAAGCAAGGCATGAAAACTGCTACACTATTTTGGGTTGGTTCCGAAGCAGCTATTGAAGGAGTTCGCCCGGATATATGGCATCACTACAGTCAGAAACTACCTTTTACCTCCAGAATTGACAGCCTTGTCCGCTGGCTCTCCTTTCCGGACTCCATTCGTCCGCACCTTATCCTTTGGTATTATCCCGAACCCGATGGCTCCGGACACCGTTATGGCCCTTCAGGAGAAAAAACAATCCAGATGGTAGAGCAATTAGACCAATGGCTTGGAAAGTTCTTTACTGCTATGCGTAAGCTTCCCATCTACAATAAATTAAACTTCATCATCACCTCCGATCATGGTATGGGACCGATTTCCAATGACAGAGAGGTAATTCTGGATCATTACATAGACACGGCCAATTTGCAAGTTATGGATGGTGGAAACCCGGTTTATAATTTAGGGGTGAAACCCGAAAAGCTGGAAACTGTTTATGAAAAGCTAAAAAAAGTAGCGCATATTAAAGTGTGGAAACACGACAGCCTGCCTGCCCGTCTGCATTACGGAACCAATATCCGTACCCATGACCTTACCATTGTGGCTGATTCCAACTGGAGTATATACTGGTCATGGCACATTGGACACGGCAAAGGGACACACGGATATGACAATGAATGGAGAGCAATGCATGCTATCTTTTATGCCGCAGGTCCGGCTTTTAAAAAAGACTACCGGCAAAAAAGTTTTCCAAATATTGACATCTATCCGCTTATCGCAAAGATCCTACATCTAAAACCGGCAAAAACAGATGGTAATTTGAACAAGGTGAAAGGAATGCTGAAATAATAGATGAAGGCTGGGAGCTTGCTTTTGTAGCCAGTGGCGTGGAAAGCGATGCCGGGCGCCAGGATGGCAAAGGCATCTTTATCACCCGTTACATTTTTAAAAGACTTGTGAAATAGACAACAAAAATTATCCATTTTAAAAAGGCGCTATTTCTCGTATAGAAATAGCACCTTTTTTAGCTATTGTTTAGAACTACTTTTTTGTTGCTTAACACTTTCATTTAAAGAATTTTTCAGCTTTTCTTTCATCAAAGCAAAATCAAGCACCTCCAGCATGCTATCCACGTAAACAAACCGCAAACCCCTGATATATTTCTCAGGAATCTCGTCAATATCCTTTTCATTTTCACGGGAAAGCAGGATAGTATTGATTTTTGCCCGCTTAGCGGCCAATATTTTTTCCTTAATTCCGCCAACAGGCAATACTTTTCCACGTAGGGTAATTTCTCCCGTCATGGCTAGTAGCGGTTTAACCTTGCGATGGGTAAAAGCCGAAGCTAGTGCGGTAAGCATAGTCACTCCCGCCGAAGGACCATCTTTTGGTGTTGCCCCTTCCGGAACATGAATGTGCACATTCCACTTACTGAAAATATCTGGGTCCAGGTCAACGTAAGCAGCGTGTGCCTTGAGATATTCGTATGCCAGCGAAGCTGATTCTTTCATCACATCACCGAGGTTTCCGGTCAGGTTCAAACGGCGGCCATCGCCTTTGCTCAAGCTTACCTCTACAAACAATATCTCACCCCCCACTCTTGTCCATGCCAACCCGGTAACCACACCTGTCACCTCATTGGAAACCAGCTTGTCACGTGAGAAACGTGGCTTTCCAAAAATTTCCGTTAAATCTTCAGGTTTCACCTTTGGATCATAATCTTCGTCCATAGCGATGAACCGAGCACGGTTGCGAATAACTTTGGCAATTTGTTTTTCCAGCCAGCGCACACCAGCTTCACGCGTATATTTATCAATAATGGTTTCGAGCGCTTTTTTAGAAAAACTGAGTTGACCTCTTTTTATTCCATTTTCTTTAAACTGCTTGCTAATTAAATGTTTACGAGCTATCTCTACTTTCTCCTCCAGCAGATATCCACTCAATTCAATAATCTCCATACGGTCAACAAGCGCCGGATGAACACCTGAGAGGCTGTTGGCAGTAGCTATAAACATCACTTTTGACAGGTCATAATCCAGTTCGAGATAATTATCGTAAAAGCTATTGTTTTGTTCCGGGTCCAGAATTTCGAGCAATGCCGCCTGTGGGTCACCGCTGAAATTATTGCCACTGACTTTGTCAATCTCATCCAGCATAAATACAGGATTAGAAGATTGTGCTTTCTTCAGATTTTGGAGAATCCTTCCCGGCATAGCGCCAATGTATGTCTTCCGGTGTCCTCGCAACTCCGACTCATCGCGCAGGCCACCCAGCGACACGCGGATGTATTTTCTTCCCAAAGCATGGGCTATAGAGCGGCCAAGCGATGTTTTCCCCACTCCGGGAGGGCCAACAAAGCACAAAATCGGTGCTTTCATGTCATCTTTCAACTTCAGCACAGCAAGGTATTCGATGATACGTTCCTTAATCTTCTCCAGTCCATAATGATCTCTGTCCAGTATTTTCTGTGCCCGTTTCAAATCCAGATTGTCTTTGGTAAACGAGTTCCATGGCAGATCCACAATGAACTCCAGATAATTCATTTGAATGGAGTACTCAGCGGCATTTGGATTCATACGCTGCAACCGTGAGAGTTCCTCTTCAAAACTTTCGCCCACCTCTTCCGTCCAGTTCTTTTTTGCCGCTTTTTCCTGAAGTCGTTCTATTTCCTGATCATGCGGGCCGCCTCCCAGCTCTTCCTGAATAGTCTTTAGTTGTTGGTTTAGCAAGTAATCGCGCTGTTGTTTGTCCAAATCGACCTTTACCTTTGTCTGAATCTGATTTTTCAGTTCCAGTACCTGCAACTCTTTGGTAAGTAGTTCTAATACTTTGTTGGCACGCTCTTCCAGGTTAGTCATTTCCAACAAGACCTGTTTCTGCTTGTTGTCCACATTCAGGTTTGAGGAGACAAAATTTACAAGAAAAACAGCACTTTCAATATTATTAATGGCAAAGGCAGCCTCGGAAGGTATAATCGGCGATTTCTCAATAATCTGAACCGACAAGTCTCTAATGGAAGATATCAACGCATCAAACAAATCATGTTTGGGGGGAGTAATACCCGGGGCAAAACTTCTCACACGGGCAACAAAGTAAGGCTCTTCCCGTAACATTTCTTCAACGGTAAACCTCCTCTTCCCCTGAATGATAGCCGTGGTATTCCCATCAGGCATCTGTAGAATTTTGATGATACGTGCCACAGTCCCCACTTTATGCAAATCATCTGCATTAGGATCCTCTGTTTCGGCATCTTTTTGTGCAACCACACCAATAATCTTGCTGCCCTGGTAAGCTTCCCGTATCAGTTTAATACTTTTATCTCTGCCAGCGGTAATCGGCAGGACAACACCCGGAAACAAAACCGTATTTCGCACCGGCAATATAGGTAGTTCCTCCGGAATCTCTTCCTCATTCATCACTTTCTCGTCCTCAGGAGATAAAAGCGGGAAAAATTCCGTATCACCATTCATAATATCCTGAAGTTCAATAATATCTTTCATCTGTAATTAATTTGATTTATACCGGTCAGATGAAACTTACCATGATTATTCCATACATGCTAAGTTTCATAAAAAACTCCTCTCGGTCAGTTTGTCAGGCCGGCAATAATTATTACCGGCACAAATTTTATTTCATAGCGATAACACCTTGGTTCATACATTTTAAAAAGTCAACTACCGCTTGTTATATCCAAAAGGCAATGACCGTACCATGGACGAAAGAACCGCATTTTGTCAGGTGTCAGTTTGTCATCGACGTTTGTCGTAGGTCATTTCATAAATACGGGTTAGTATTTTCCTTTCCGTTTCGTCGAAAACCTTATCGCGGCGGGCGAAGACTGCTTCGGCTACATCAAAAGCCTTTTGCAGATTATAATGCGTCAATCCCTGTTTCCCTCCCCACGAAAAAGAGGGTATAAAATTTCGCTGATAGCCATCGCCAAAAATATTGGCATACACTCCCACAACCGTACCAGTGTTAAACATAGTGTTGATACCAGTTTTCGCGTGATCGCCCATCATAAGACCGCAAAATTGCTTACCGGTATTTTCAAAATGTTTGGAGACATACGACCATAATTTAACAGGCTGATAGGTATTTTTCAAATTGGAGATGTTGGTATCGGCGCCGAGGTTACACCATTCGCCCAGAACAGAGCTACCAAGAAAGCCATCGTGTCCTTTGTTGGAGTATCCGAAAATAACCGAATTAGAAATCTCCCCTCCCACTTTGCAATAGGGGCCAATGGTAGTTCCCCCGTAGATTTTGGCATCCATCTTTACCGTGGAATGTTCGCACAATGCAAAAGGGCCACGGATTTTAGCGCCTTCCATGACGACCGCTTCTTTCCCAATATAAACAGGGCCATCAGAGGCATTTATGAAAGCAAATTCCATCTGTGCTCCTTCTTCAATGAAAATGTCAGCTTCATCACCCTGCACAAAATTTGTTTTACTCAGAGGTCGGGATTTCCGTCCGAAGGTGAGCAACGAAAAATCCTCACGAATCATGTCATTGTTCATGGAATATATCTCATAGACATGTTGCAATTGCTGTACCTGTCGATTTACTTCTATCGTATCAGGTTCGGAATCGTTCATTTTTTCAATGTCTTCGGCATGTACAAACATGGCAATTATTAAATCGCCTTGTACGAGAGCTTTCCCATCTTTCAGATTCATCACCTGTTCAGCCAGGGTTTTATCAGGTAAAACAGAAGCGTTAATCAAAATATTCTCCTCCTGTGTTTCGAGGGGAAACTTTTCGGTGAGATAATCACAGGTCAGTGTAGTAGTTTTCTGTTTTAGAAAGTATTCCCATTTTTCACGAATGGTGCTGATCCCCAAACGGATATCTGCTACGGGGCGCGTAAATGTAAAAGGCAGCAACTGATCTCTTACCGAACCATCAAAAAGAACATAATTCATAAGATTTCGAGGTTTTGTGAGTGTGCTAAGATACAGCGAAAAAATTTGCCGGCAAAAGGGAAACGGTATTATTCTTGGTACTACTGCAAATTTATTGGAAGAATGATGTATTGTGTAATGATTATTGTCGGAGGTCAGAAGCCGGAAGAAAATTGCTCCTTGAATTCAGTATCCCAACATGCATAATCCGGTATAAATATTAGGTAGCTTTGCTATTGTATAAATGAAAAAACTTCCGCCTTCAGCCTTCCATCTTCCATCTTCTGTCTTCCATCTTCTGTCTTCCGTCTTCTGTCTTTTCTTAAGAAGTGTACATTAGACACTACAAAAATAATTTGCCCACTAAAATGGTAGTAGAACCTTATTCTTTATTATTTCAAACCAAAAAAACCCCTGCCGTAATCGACAAGGGTTCTTTTGTAAACCTTTTTCAGAATTATTTTTTCTTTTCCTGAAACTTTTGGTAACGGCTGCGGAATTTGTCCACACGACCGGCTGTATCCACCAACTTCATCTTACCGGTAAAGAAAGGATGCGATTTGCTGGAAATCTCCAGTTTGACCAGGGGATATTCCTTACCATCTTCCCATACAATGGTATCTTTTGTGTTCACAGTTGAGCGGGAGATAAAAGTATAGTCGTTTGACATATCTTTAAAAACAACCAGCCTGTAATTCTTAGGATGAATATCTTTTTTCATTTTTCTTTGTTTTTTTCCTATCAATTTTGGGGGTGCAAAAATATCTCAAATCACTTTAATATCCTAATTTTTCCCGGAGATTTTTTTCTGCTTTTTGCAAAATAACTCCTGATGAGCCGGAAGCTCCGTCAGGATTAGAAAAACAGGTGATTACAATCCAAGCAAAAAGGCCATTGTATCCACACCGTCGGCATAATCCCAGAGTTCCGGCGACTGGCTTTGGCCTATGGGCACAAGGCCTGTAAGAAAATCCGTTTCAGAGACAACACACTGTATCTTTTCGTTGTTTACCAGCAAATGGTTTCGCAATGTCACCGGATCTGAAAAATATTCATAATGTAACACGCTCACCGGGGAAGCGAATTTTGTATCTTCCACTACCAGCAGGTTTCCCGTATCAAAATGATGTCGGCCATTCACGAGAAAAATGGCTTTGTTGTATTCGTAATTATTGAAATATTTATGGTTTTCGTTTACCTGCTGCCAGGCTTCAAAACTCCTCAGAAGGGGCTCAAAATTATAATCTAACGGGACAAATAGTTTAGCCACGTTGCGGCAACCCAGCCCATAGTAAAGAAAGACATCGGTGGCGAGGGCTTTCAGACTTTCCTCCGGCTCACTTCCATCAAGTACAGCGATGCCATTACGGTTTTTGCGGATAATATGGGGATATTTTCCGAAGTAGTACTCAAAATAACGGGAAGTATTGTTGCTGCCAGTAGCAATAATAGCATCAAAACCTTTCATCTGCCCTTCCGTAAAATCGATGTACTTTCTGAAACCAGGTTCAATGGCCATCAGCACTTCTGCCACCGCCGGCAACAACTTTTTATCATCCGAAGAGAGCCGTGCCAGGATGCGATGGCCACTCATAAGCACGCTTAAGAAGTCGTGAAAGCCCACAGCTGGTACATTTCCAGCCATGATTACTCCCACCGTCTTAGGCTGAAAAGTTGTTTCGGTGGCAGAATCGTAAGCCGACAACCATTTTCGCAGCTTCTCTTCCCGCATACTCTCGCCCAGCAACAGCAAAGCATTGTAAACAAGATCTTTGGTAAACCACCCGTTATAATAAGCAGCTTCATCCGCCTCCTTGCGAAGCAACTCTATTTTCGCCGTTTCAGCTACGGTAAAGGAGTCGTTTCCCTCACCAAAAACATACCGCAAAGAACTTCCCAGCCTTATAAAGGCCAGTATCCTCTTTTCCAGTTCCATTTTTGTTTCAATTTGTGGCAAAAATAACAGGAATTAGCGAATGAATTATTGAAATTGGTTAAAGTTATACTAAGAACCTGAGCCCGGTATAAGATTTTCCTCACAGAAAGCCAATAGCGGGCCAGATTTATTGCTAAAAATCACGAAGTTACGGCGGACTATTACAAGGGTTTCCAGTACAAAGATAGTGTGCTATTGGCTTTTTTACATAAATTATATAAGTTTTTGCCATAATTATGTAACAAGTGATCACGGTTGACAAATTAATTTTGCAGCGCGCTACGCTAAAGATTGATCACCTTAAAAAGATTAGATATATTAATTGTTACTTTTGAAAAAAAAATTTAAGTAAAATGGATACTACTTACCTATTTCTCAGAAAAATTTTTTATGATAAGAGTTTGGTGGATGAGCTAATGGACAAAAGCCAATTCATGGTTGTTCCGGCACACACCAAAATCCTTGAAGAAGACAAGTACATCAAGGTGGTTCCTTTGGTATTTGAGGGGAGAATAAAAGTCATGCGAAAGGTTGAATCGGGAAAAGAAATTCTACTTTATTATATCAACCCCGGCGAAAGTTGCGCCCTCTCCATTGTAGCTGGGATGAACCGAACAAAAAGTGTGGCTTACGCAGAAACTGAAACCGAGACGAAGATGTTTGCCATTCCCGTTGAAGTCCTGCGGGATTTGCATTACCGTTATCCCCAATGTGATGACTTCCTTCTTCAGCTTTTTCATACACGTTTTAACGAACTCATCCTCTTTATCGATTCCATCGCATTTAAAACAATGGATTTCAGACTTGTCAGCCATTTAAAAAAGAAGCAGAAAGAATCGGGAGCAGATGTCATTTACATAACACATCAGCAGCTGGCTGATGAGCTGGGAACGGCGAGAGAAGTTGTCTCGAGGTTGCTTAAACAACTGGAGAGGGATGGAAAAATCATCAATGGCCGATCAAAAATTGAAATTCCTGGGCAACTGTAACTTTTATCACCAATTTTCTCTATTTTCCGGTCTATTTTTGCCTTAAACTTTAAAATATATCGCTATGAAGCAGAATGTTGGTAGTACAGACAAAATCATCCGGATTATTCTCAGCATCGTGATTGCCGCAGTGGGCTATTATTACAAAAGCTGGTGGGGACTTGTTGCCCTGATACCACTTTTGACTGTATTTATAAGTTTTTGCCCGATTTACCCGATTTTTGGTATCAGTACCAAAAAGGCAAAGACAAAATAGGCCTGCTGAGAATATCCCATTAAATAGAAAGCTGCTGTCATTTTTTACAGCGGCTTTTTTAGAATGTTTCTGAAACCCTTACTATTCCAAGGTTTTCAACAAATGATGTTTAAAAACTATTTCGTCCAAACGTTGTTTCCATTGGTCATTCTTCTATTTTTGCAGCAAATCCGGAAAGATGAGTGCAGAATACAATGATGACAGCATAAGATCACTTGACTGGAAAGAGCATATCCAGCTTAGACCCGGTATGTATATTGGCAAACTGGGCGATGGCAGTTCGCCGGATGATGGTATTTATGTCTTATTGAAAGAGGTGATGGATAACTCCATCGACGAATACATCATGGGTCACGGGAAAATCATCGAGGTAACGATTAACGAGAGGCTGGTAACGATTCGTGATTATGGCCGCGGCATGCCGTTGGGAAAAGTTAAAGCCTGTGTGAGTCAGATAAATACGGGAGCAAAATACGATTCCAAAGTCTTTAAAAAGTCGGTTGGCCTCAACGGTATAGGCTGTAAAGCAGTTAACGCGTTGTCCACCTTTTTCAAAACCCAATCTATTCGTGAGGAAAAAACAAAAATTGTAGAATACCATCGCGGTGAGCTGATGAAGGATGAAGAAATTCAGGCTTGTAATCTAAAACAGGGAACCATCATCAACTTCATCCCGGATGAAGAAATTTTCGGCAACATCCATTACATTTTTGAATATGTGGAAGAGATGTTGTGGAATTATGTTTTTTTGAACAACGGGCTTACCATAGTATTCAACGGACAGCGTATGCAGGCCAAAAACGGGCTTGTTGATTTGCTGGAACACAACCTCAATGGTAACGGTCCTCTCCGCTATCCCATTATTCATATCAGTGAAGATGATTTTGAGTGTGCTTTTTCTCACAGCTCACGTTCCTACAGTGAAGAATATTATTCTTTTGTAAACGGGCAGCACACCACCCAGGGAGGCACGCACCAAAGTGCTTTCAGAGAAGCAATTGTCAGGACTATTCGCGAATTTTATAAAAAAGATTTTGACACCAGTGATATCCGTACTTCACTTTTCGCTGCCATTAGTATAAAAGTTCAGGAGCCTATTTTCGAATCGCAAACCAAAACGAAACTGGGTTCGCAACATATGGAACCGGGCGGACAGACCGTCAGGAATTATATTGGCGATATCATCAAACGCAACCTGGACAATTATCTGCATATTCATTCCGAAACTGCCGAAGAGCTATACCGGAAAATCCTGCAATCTGAAAAAGAGCGCAAAGACATGGCCGGCATTAAAAAACTGGCCCGCGAAAGTGTGAAGAAAGCCAGCCTACACAACAAAAAGCTGCGTGACTGCCGCATTCATCTCAACTCGCATCACGAAAAAAGACTGGAGACTACACTGTTCATCACAGAGGGCGACTCGGCCAGCGGCTCCATTACCAAATCGCGCGATGTACAAACACAGGCTGTCTTTAGTCTTAAAGGTAAACCTCTGAACAGCTACGGGCTAAGCAAAAAAATTGTTTACCAAAATGAAGAGTTTAACCTGCTACAAGCAGCTTTGAACATCGACGAAAGCCTGGAGAATCTGCGTTATAATAACATAGTAGTTGCTACCGATGCCGACGTTGACGGTATGCACATCCGGATGTTGCTGCTCACCTTTTTCCTACAGTTTTATCCCGATTTGGTAAAAACGGGACACCTACATATTTTGCAAACACCGCTCTTCCGCGTCAGAAACAAAAAAGATACCTTCTACTGCTATTCGGATGAAGAGCGCGTTAAAGCCATCGCGAAGTTAAAACCACATCCAGAAATCACCCGTTTTAAAGGACTGGGCGAGATCTCACCCAGCGAGTTTAAATACTTTATTGGCAAAAGCATACGCCTTGATCCCGTTATCCTGAAACGAGAGTTTTCCGTGGCAGAAACACTTGCCTTTTACATGGGAAAAAACACCCCCCAACGACAGCAATTTATTATAAACAACCTGCGTTTTGAAGAAGATGTGGTTGATGAAAAAGTAGCTTAAGTCAGCGAGTTTACACGGATTCAACATAATTCAAAGTAGTATTATTGGACCCTTCCGGAATTGAGGCTTTTCTTAGAATACTTCTCAGGTTACAAATAAAACCCAAAGCCAACTCTGATGAGCGGGTTACTATAAGGAGAATACTCATTATCGAGAAAATTATACAGCACAGACTCTGTGATAAAAGCTGAGTCGCCAATGGGCTGTATAAATCCTAGACCTGCAAACAGGCTCTTCACAGTTCGGGTGGCATTGGCATCCACTGAGTAATAATCAGGAACACTCAGAATTTCATACTCAGTCTGCACGTAAAGAGATTTCCAGAAAATATAACGTAAAAAAAGGCTTCCGCCATAAATATTGGAGTTGTATTTATTGCCAAAGCCGTCCTGATACCACTGATGCATGTATGTAAGCCGCGAGCCAATCTGAATTCTTTGTGTAAGGTCATATCCAATAATAGGGGTAATCTGGATGTATGAGTTGTAGGTAGAATAGCCACCACCAAAATCGCCGCCAACGAAAATTTTGCTACTCTGCTTTTTACTTTTTCCGGAAGGAGTGATCTTTTCCACTTTTCCGATTTGTTGATGAACTTTTGCAGT
>CAYYOW010000055.1:0-14214 GCA_964473395.1 uncultured Lentimicrobiaceae bacterium
AAAATCGAAGAACATTGGCGAAAAGGCGGAAAGCCGAGAGAATTAAAGGAGTAAACTCCAGACAATATTTGTATTTTAAAGGCTCCGGAAATGGTTTTTTCCGGAGCCTTTTCATTATCATCATACATCCCTATTTTTCTTCATCATCCCCAAAATACCTTGCAATTATTTCCAAAAGCTCATTTCTACTAATCGGTTTAGAAATGTAATCGTTACATCCGACTTCTATGGCTTTCTCGCGGTCACTGGGAAAACCAAAAGCAGTTTGGGCAATAATTACCATATCTTTGTTGAACTCGCGTATTTTTCCTGTGGCTTCATAACCACCCATTACAGGCATTTTAATATCCATGAGCACCAGATCAATACCGGGGTTATTACGGCAAATTTCGACTGCTTCAACTCCGTTTTTTGCATGAAAAACTTCTTTACTGTTCTGTTTCATCACTATGGTAAGATAGGTATCTGCCGTCTCTTCATCTTCAACAATCAGTACATTTAGCTTTTTCATTTGACGAACCTTTTTTACTTCCGGCTTCTTCTTTTCTATCCTTGTTTTCACCCTTTCTCTCTTTTGAAGAGAAACGGTGAAATAAAACCGGGATCCGGTGCCTTCTTCCGACTCAATCCATATTTTACCACCAAGCATTTCAACATAGGATTTTGAAATAGACAGACCCAGGCCAATGCCTTCAAACGCTTTGCGGTCTTCAATATCAGCCTGTACAAAACGATCAAAAATAGCTTTTCGGCGGTTTTTTGGAATACCAATACCGCTGTCTTTTACGAAAAATTCGAGCCGGTCTTCTCTTTCCCTAAACCCAAACATTACAAACCCTTCCTGTGTATATTTTATCGCATTCTTAACCAGGTTTGCCAAAATAGCATACAGTTTCTCTTTGTCAGTTTTAATAATGACTTCACGGATAGTATTAGGTTGGTTAACACGTAACTGAAGACCTTTTTTCTCTGCTTCCGGTTTGAAAAAAGCATAAATCATCTCGATTTGTTCATTCACGTTGACCTCTGAAATTTCTGGCTTTTCATGACCCGATTCTATACGTGCAATTTTCATCAGGCCATCTATAGTATTCAGCATACGGTTACCACTTTTCTCGATGATGTTAATATATTCTTGTTGTCGATCTCCCGAAAGGCCTGGCTCTTTTAGCAGGTCACTAAAACCGAGAATACCATTCATCGGTGTACGCATTTCATGGCTCATATTGTGCAGGAATGCTGTTTTCAGCCGTTCGTTTTCTTCAGCTTTGTCTATGGATTTTTCCAATTTAACATTCATCTTCTGAATACGTTGCATACTTTCGATCAACTCTTCGTTCAGAGCCATATACTCCTCATTTTGAGAGGCAAGCTCTTTATTCATGTCTAGCAATTGTTGTTCGGCTTGTTTACGTTCGGTTATGTCGAGGTGTGTTCCGCTCATATGCAATGGTTTGCCGTCTTCTGTCCATTCGACCACTTTGCCACGGGCGTTTACCCACACCCATCCACCATTTTTATGTGGTTGTCTGAATTCTACATCGTAATAATCAATTTTTTTTTCAAATAGTCTTTCCAGGGCTTTATTAGCTATCGGCAGATCGTCAGGATGTACGTTATCTATCCAGGTGTTAATGTTAATTGGCTCTAATTCTTTTAGCGTGTAGCCCATTATTTCAGCCCATCGCTCATTAAGCAACACGGCCCCGGTTTGCACGTTCCAATCCCATGTTCCGGCATTGGTACCTTCGAGAATATTGTAAAGTCTCCAACTTTGCTCAGCTATTTTTTCTTCATTTCTTTCAGCTATGTCTTTGGCCTGTTTCAATTCAAGGTTCATCTTCTGAACATGTACCATACTATCGTTCAACTCCTCGTTTAAAACCTGAAACTCTTCATTTTGAGTAGCAAGTTCTTCATTAAGACCTTGTAATTCTTCTTTGGCCTCCCTGAGTTTAGAGATATCGGTATGCGTTCCCACGAAACGCAACGGAACACCGTTTTCATCCCTTTCTACAACTAAACCCCGACCATAAATCCATAACCATTCTCCATTTTTCTTTTTAAACCTGAATTCGACCTTAAGACGATCGGTTTTACCATCCAGATGTTTTTGAACCATATCCATCACAAAATCAATATCATTAGGGTGAACCCTGGACTGAAACTCTTCAAATTTATATGGAAATTCATCAACTTCATAGCCCGCCATTTCATAATAACGCTTATCAAATGTCATTACATTTGTCACCAAATCCCAGTCCCAATTACCATCATTAGAAGCAACAATAATTTTTGACAGCCGGTCTTTAGTTTTCAAAAGCCTCTCTTCCTCTTTTTTCCGATCCGTGATATCATTACTGATGGCTGAAACTCCTTTTATTTTATCTCCAATAAAAACAGGACTTAATTTAACTTCGAAGTAATGCTGTGCATCTGCAATAGTTTCTGAAAATTCAAATATTATATTCTCACCTTTTAAAGCGGCATTATATTTAGTTTCCCAAAACGGAACCAATGCAGGGCTGAGTATTTCAAGGGCATTCATCCCTATTTTTAGTTCGATATGATAAGCGGCAAAGTACGTTTTGGCGAAGAAGTCGTTGATGATAACAAAATTATAGTCATTATCAATAGACCAAATGGCTTCTTCCCTATTATTTATCAAGGACACCAAATAAGCTTCCAATTGCTCATGCTCAGATATCCTTCTCTGTAATTTTTCTAATCTCTTTTTCACACCACTACTTCATTAAGACATTGTTTTGAGGTATAGATTTTCATTGGGCATAGCAGGCTGATAACGGCCTTTATTCCCAGCCATTCTCATCGCACTTCAAAGATAGTCATTTTTATTGTGAATCGCAAAAATGTGATATTAATGGTTAAAAATCTATTAAGGAATGACTATTTTAGCGCTGAGAAAGATGTGTGAACACACGAAACAAAACAGAATGTTCACAGGAACTATCAAAAAGTTAATCGAATGAAGAACTTACTGCTTCAAATTGAAAATCTGACACATAAAAAGGCCATGGATTTTCATGCCGATTTTGTTCTGGACGAGTTGGAAAAAATTGAAAAAAAACATGTCGTTACCAATGAAGAGTATTTTCGCTTTTTGGATTTAACCGCCCGGAAAGAATTTCTTACCAAGCTCTCTACCGCAAAAAAAAGGAGGGAATGGGCAGAGAAAGTCTTTTCTATTTTACAACAAACCGATTACGGTTTGAAAGAGATGTTTGAGCAACGTGTTACGGAACATCCGGACAAAACACTTTTTATCAACCTTGTGGAAGGACACAAAGAGCATTTCAGCTATTTACAAATATATAATTACGCACAGGAAATCGCTGCCACCTTTTACACCATGAAAAAAGAACCGCGGGTGGCTGTTTTCTCTGCCAACTCGGTGGACAGCGCCACGGTAGATTTAGCCTGTTTGATGTACGGCATTTATGATACGCCGCTAAACATTCATTTTTCGGAAGAAATTCTGGCAAACATCCTCAAACCGCTGAATATTAATATTGTAGTAACCGACACACTGGATCGGATTTTACATTTGAAAAGAGTAAAACATCAATATCGCCTTGATTTTGAGGTTCTTGTAAGTCAGCCTGTTGAAGAAGAGGAAACTGAAATATTACAAGAAAAAGCAAAAAAGTTAAATTATAAAGAGGTGGATGCCATTTTGCAAAAGCGTCCGCAACGCAGGCTAAACGAAGTAGCCACTACTATGTTCACCTCTGGCAGCACAGGCGTCCCAAAAGGAGTTTCGTTTTCCTATTACAATCTTATCTCTAAACGTTTTGCCCGGCATGCTGCACTGCCCGAAACCGGCAACGAAACTATGCTTTGCTTTCTACCGCTGTTTCATACCTTCGGCAGGTATCTGGAGTTAATGGGTTCAGTTTACTGGCACGGGACTTATGTTTTCGTGGGGAACACCTCATCGGATACCCTGCTGAAGTTGTTTCCGGAAATGAACCCTACCGGTTTTATCAGTGTTCCCATCCGCTGGCTACAGCTTTACGAAAAAGCCATGGAAAAGCTGAATAATATTACCAGTGATGTTTTGCGTCAGGAAATTCTCCGCAAAGAGGTTATCGGGAGCAATTTGCACTGGGGCTTGTCAGCAGCCGGATACCTGAGTCCCAAGATCTTCCGCTTTTTCCAGTCCACCGGTGTTGAGTTGTGCAGTGGTTTTGGCATGACGGAAGCCACCGGAGGAATAACCATCACACCTCCTGGCGAATATGTGGATGACTCCATGGGAAAAGCGCTGCCCGGCGTTTATACACGGCTGAAAAAAAACGGTGAATTGGAAATAAGCGGACACTATATTGCCCGCTACCTCGAAGATATCCCTTCCGGTGGCATCATCCCTTATCCCTCTAAAAATATGGCGGAAAATTATTGGTTACCTACCGGAGATATTTTCACCATTTCACCCGATGGTCATCATGAAATTGTGGATCGCGTAAAAGATATTTACAAAAACAACAAAGGTCAAACCATTGCTCCACGCACCATTGAACAAAAATTTAATGGCGTTCCGGGGGTTATCCACGCCTTTCTTGTGGGCGATGCCCGTCCGTACAACGTCTTACTGATTGTGCCTGACAGAAACGATACCGTGGTGAAATCGCAAACCAACGAGGAGAGCCTCCGCAAGTACTTTCATCAAATTGTTCAAACGGCTAACAAAGGGGTGGCTCCTTACGAACGTGTGGTGAATTTCTCGGTATTAACAAGAGCATTTTCGCAGGAAAAAAAAGAACTTACTCCAAAAGGCTCGTTCAACCGCAAAAATATTGAGAGAAATTTTACAGACACCATAAAAAAGCTGTACCAGTCCAATAAAATTAATTTTAAGATTGGCGAGCTGGAAGTACTGATACCCCGCTGGTTTTACCGCGACTTAGGTATTTTGGAAGACAATATCTTCTACGAGAATAATTATTTTATCAATAAATCTAACGGGAAAAAGCTTTATTTCAAACCCGTTTCGGGAGAGCGCTGTGTTATTGGTGATTTATCCTACCAGATAAAGGGCAAACAGCTCAACTTGGGACGCATGGCTCTTCAACCGCTTCTTTGGATGGGAAATTCTCAGTTTATCGAGTTTAGCCCCGTAAAAGAGGGTTGGGATTTACCTTTGAAAGAATTTTCGGCACAGGTATGTTACCCATCCTGTATCAACAATACCATCGAAAAACAACATATTGCTACTATCCCCACCATCAGCAATAGTTTAATTATTTTTATCAACGGTTTAATTACCGATGCCCTTTTTACCGAAGGTGAAAAACAGATGCAGTCCATAAAACTGTTGGGCGAACAACTTGCCGAATCGCAACGAAGGCTGGCACTGGTAATTAGAAGAAGGCTGGAAGCGTTGGCTTGTCACCGCGAGCACCGTGTTCGTGTTTTAGCCTACCAGTGTTTGTTAATTTACGACCCAAACACTGATTACCAGGAGGTCTTACCGGTTTTTGTTCAGTCGGGGAAGACTTTTCTGGACACCAAAGCCATCGAAGCTATTGCCGAAAGCAGTTTGGGAAAACAACAGTTGGCTTCTTTCAGGAAAAGACTGTTTGCTTATCGCGAAAATATGGAATGGCCTGCCAAAGGGGCTACCCGGAAACAATTTGAAGATATTCTGGAATTGCTTTTCAACTTCGGAAAACAACATCCTCATTATTACAAATCCATTCGTGCGGAATTTGCAGCATGGGTTTTACACCAGAAAGATCGTCATTTGTCACAGCTGGCAAAGAGATATTTCCATAGGCTTTACCTTGTTTTTGATGCAGAAATTCAAAAAACACGCAAAAACTTACCGGAAAATTTCTGGGATAACATTATCGTCTTTGAATATGGTATCCCGGCCGATCAAAAGCGCCGGCTGGAAAAGATTATTACCAATACTGTTTTCCTTGAAGAATCTATTCACCTGATTTACGGCCAAATCACTTTTACCGTGGATAAAATTATCCCGGAAGGGCTTTGGATTACCAAATTACAATCTTTTTCCAACTTTCGCCATTACCGGCTTACGGTAAACAGCATCAACAACAAACATTACGACCTGCACCTCGTTGTAACACGCAACGAAAACCCAATGGGCAGCAGCTCCGATTTGTACTGGAATGCTTACCTGTCCGATTATCCGTTTGATTTGCCGGTGTTGTCTTCGCTTGGCATAAGTAATACCGAACATGGTGTACGGTCAAGCCAGTACGAAGGGGGTTTGCGAATTTGGGAAAAAATCAGGCAAATGTCGGAAATACACCAGTGGGCTGGTAATTCGCAACCTTATGCCTGGCATCAGCTGTTTATCAAATCTTTTGCTGTTATTTTCAGGGCATGGAAAATAAGCCGGCGTAAAATTATTCCCGGTGCTATTTCACCAAGAAACATCATGGTACCAGAACAGGATTTTAAAGAGAGTGCAGTGATTATTTCGCTTACAGGCTACGACTTGTACGACAATATTCAAAGCCTGCTGATGCCTATGATCAAAAACTTCTATCAAAAAACTATAGCTCTTTATCCCTGGGGCAGCACCCACCTGAAATTTAACTGGATTTACAAAGCCATGATAGAAAGCCTGGGAAAAGAAGAGACTTTTGAACTGCTGGAAGAGTGGCGAAGGTTTTTGAAAAACACACCGGACAACTATCTGAAATCACTTCATCTGGAGGCTACTATAGACGAATTTATCAACGAACAAAAAGACAGGCATTATTATCCTCTCAAAATACACAGCGCTATTTCGCATTACAGCCAATGGTTAAAGCTCAACCCCGATGCCACTAAGGAGGCTCGCGGACAAACACTAAACGAAATTTTTGATTTGTTTAAAATATTTAAACACAGTGAAATAGATCGCTTTTATTTTTACCGACATACCTATTTCAACCAGTCGGGGCAAGTCGTACAAAAGGCTTTCGGTAAGCTGTTGCAAAAGATGGGGAAAAAGCCGGAAACAGAAACAATTCAGCTCATCGAACTTTCTAACCTGCAGGCTACTTTGGACGATGCCACCGACCGCCGTGTTTTCAGTAAAATGGTTTTCCCGAAAATGAAACATTACCAGGAGATGGATTTTGTGAAGGTGATGGATAAAAACAAGGCGCAAATTATTGTTCAAACACATATTAAAGACAAAAGCGGGTTAACATATACCATGCGTGAGCCACGCGATGCTACCGAAGTGGGTAAGCTGTATCAGCTGTTCTACGAAGAAAATTATCCCAAAACTGTTTCGCAAATGGATAAATACTTAGTGGTAACCGACAAGTACGAACGGGTCATTGGCGGTATCAGTTACAGGACGCTGGAAAACAATATCGTACAGCTTGATGGCACAGCCGTCACCAGCCCGTTGCAGGGCAAAGGTATTGGTTCGGCCATGATAAATGACTTCTTTACACGTATGGCGGCCAAAGACGTTTCCATCATCAAAGCCCACTATTTGTTCGGAAACTATTTTCTGAAACACAATTTTAAAGTGGATAAAAAATGGGGTGCGTTGGTGAAACATTTGGATTAAAAGAGAATTATCTCCTCATTAAGGTTTTCCCATCATCATACGCAAAACCTCCAACGATTTTATTTTCCCCAGTTCAGGCAGATGAAGTTGGTAAAAAGCCAATAAGCTGTCCAGCACAAGCCGCCGCTCGTTGGTTGTAATGTGCACTGTTTTTAATGTCTCTGTAGAGGTTTGCATCAGTATAAAAAGTTTCTGTGCTGCAACACCTTCCGTAAAATAGGGATGCAAAGGATGATGTCCGGAAAAACTGCCTTCCTGTAAATCGAATACCCGGATATTTTCCGATGTTAGTCCGGCGCCAGCTGGATAGAAACCCAGAAAACGACTCAACTCTAAAAGAAAGAAAAGATGAAAATTCAGAAAGTATTGCTCCTCCAAATCAAACCATATCAGGCTGTGGTATATCCACGAAAACAGTTCTTTATTAGAAAGTTCTTCGCGGATACATTTACAGAGAATTTCATCGAGAAACAACAAAATACTCCGCTTTTCGATAGAGAAAGGAATGTGATGCCAGGGAACATCCACATGCGCTTCTTTGATGTGATGCAGGTTTTGATTTGGCCTATAATAAACTTCCATATCCAGTAATGTGAGTGGTTCAAAAAGCGAAGGCTTTAGCCTGGCTTTTCTACTGCGTACACCCTTCACCATATACGACTGCAACCCCAGCTCCTCGGTGAAAATTTTTACCACAAGCGAAGTGTCACCATATTTAACCGACTGAAATACAATTCCTTTTGTTTGTAAAATCATAAGGCAAAGGATGTTGGTTAATGAATAACCAGAATTTTTGTAACCATACTTTCGGTTCCGTCTCTGTTGGTAACAAAGACGAGATAAACACCAGAGGAAACATGTACATGGTCAAACGTATTGCCATCCCACACGGCCTGTCCGCCTTCTGTTTTGGTTTCATAAACCAGGTTACCATAGCTATCTGTAATTTTCACAGAGGCACCTGCAACAAGCCCTTTTATGGCAATGAGGCCGGTATAATTACGGCGCACAGGATTGGGGTAAGCATAAACATCCGAATAGGTGTTGTTGCCGGGTGTGGCTGATCCGCGGTATGAAATTAGTCCTTTGTTGGTACCAATAAAAACTTCACCATTTTTGTCAATGGTAATCCCGGTTATGTTGTTGGAAAGCAGCGGACTGTTTTCGCTGGTAAAATGGTGTATCTCTTTCAATCCGTCGGGCGAAAACAGAAAAATACCGGCTCTTTTTGTCCCCACCCATTTCCTGTTGCCACCATCCACGGCAATGGCAGTAACTGTTTCTGTAACAAGCAATATATCAGCAAGGCCCGTGCCATCATTCCGGGGAACTAAAATCTGTTGTGCATCGAAATTGGCACCCGGTTCAAAAATATTTCCCGGCGAATAAAATACGTTGATACCTTTGTCGGTTCCAACCCAGACCTCGCCATTGTTGTCGGTAGCAAACGAATAAACAATGCTGCCATGGATATTTCCGTTGCCACGGGAAGAATTCAGCACTTTCACCTGGTCATCTGATGGGTTATCCACAGTACCGTTATAATTGTACACGATGACCATGCCGTTGTTTCGCTTTTTTATCCAGATGTTATTATTTTTGTCAACCATAAGTGCACCCACATCTATGCTGCTGAGGCTGGCTCCGAGGTTAAAAGATTTCCAGGTTCTATCATTTTTCAGTACCGAAAGCAACCGCGGTGCACCAGAGTTGGCCACCCACAGATTGTGGTTAGCATCAAAATCAAGTCCACTCACCAAAACCAAAGCAGGGTTAGAACTCCAGGGTTGCAAAGTGCTGTTGTTCCGGGAATAAATCTTTGTGAGTTTTTGATTTTCAAACTTCAATATACCGGCCTGAAAAGTACCCACATAAACTATTTGAGGGTTAGCCGGATCAACTTTTACACAGACGGGATCGGTGATGCTGTCAAATGCGATAGTGTTGCTATAATCTAAAGTTTTCCATTGTCCATTGTGGAAAGAGAAAACACCATCATGTATATAAGCTTTGCTCCAGTCGGACTGGTAACCACCAGGTACTACCCAAACAGCTTCACCACGTGCATCCAATCCAAACACATGAACACTTCCCGGTCCGTTGGGCTGTATCAGCTCCTGCGTGTTGTTCTGGTCGCGTGTTTTGAGTAAACCTTTGGTCATAGTGCCTATCCACACGTCTTTTTTCACATCGCCACTGGCAGCCAGCGGCTGAAAGTCAGTCGTGTTGGCTTTGTTCACATAAAAAACTCTTTTCCCTGACTTGTCATAAGCTTCTACCCAATACCGGTTCACCAGCAGCAAGGCATCACCTTCGGCATTCAGCTGAAAATGGTGGCTGTGGTTAGAAGGTAAAAAATAGTTCCATCGGTGACCGTCGAAGGCATAAAGCGTGTCGCCATCCCAATTTCCGGAAGTGTAGTTGGTATAAATTTTACCACCAAAAGCAGTGATAAGGTTATACGTTTGCTGCGGTACGGGAAGCCGGGTTTCCAAATGCCACTGCCGGTAATCGGCCGGATTGGTAGCATTCAGGTTACTGAAATAGATACCTTTGGCTGTAGCGGCAAACAAAGCCGTGTCGTTGGCCGTTATGTCAAGCACGTTAAGTGTACTACCGTTGGCGCCGATGTAATAAGTATCTTTTATTTCGTGCTTTTTCATATCGAGCACAACAATACCAAAACTACACGAGAGGTAAGCAAAATTATCCCTGAAAAAAATATTATTGATGGTTTTGATACCGAGCATGTATTTATTAAAAATATCCGGAACATTGGTTACTTTTCCTTTATTATCAATCAAATCGATGTTGGCATCACTGTATGCTACCAGGAGTTGTCCGGATTTTTTATCATAATCTATTTTACTGATACCCAAATCATTCAACCCTTTTACCTTATCAAAAATAGAAATTTTATCATCTTTAAGATGGTAGGTAAACAGCGTATAGGGCGTAGCGGCGTAAACCAGTCCGGGGGTAACCGCCACATCTATCACTTCACTATAGGGCAGGTGTGTACGCCACTGGCCAATACCGGTTTGCGCCCGGATAGCAGCAGGGAATAGTAACAAGATTAAGAAGGAAAGGAGAAAATATTTTTTCATAAAAATCAAACGCAAGATTAAAATAATTATTTGTTCATCAGCTACGGAAGACTCATTTAGTGCATCTTCACCCCATCAACGTTCACCTCTTTTCCGAGCCGGTATGTAATGCTGATAATGATATTTCCCTCTTTATCGTACTTTTTCCAGTCACCGTTTTTGCGTCCCATACTGTAACTCCCCGACTCTTTTAGTTTCCCGTTTGGCCAGTTCCATTTGTGTTCGCCATTGGGTAAATCGTCTATAAATTTTCCTTCGTAAAACAAGGTACCATCGCTGTAATAATAACGACTCCAGCCGTTGCGCTGGCCATCGGCATACTGGATTACCTGTTTTACATCGCCCACAAGATAAACCCATTTACCCTCCTTTTTTCCTTCCATATATTCACCTTTGGTAATCACTTTACCATAGTTGTCATATTCAGTATAAGTACCATCTTCCTGCCCTTCGTAAAAATTTTCGGTACGCAAAAGTTTATTATCGGGATAATACCACATCCATACGCTGTCGGGGTCGCCATCAATATATTTTCCGGTTTCTTCCAAAGCGCCATTGGGATAATAATAGTTCCACAATCCGGTTTTTAAATCTTTGGTATAAAATCCGGCAGCTTTACGGCTGCCATCAAGATAAAACTCTTTCCAGAAGCCTTCGCGTTGCCCGGCATCCGTAAAAATACCTTCACCTATCATCTTTCCATTTCTGAAAATGTAAGCCTTCTTCACTTTTCCCGACTCATTGTACTCGCGACGGATACCTTCCGGAAGCCCTTTTTTGTTGTAGGTGGCCTGCACCTTTATTTTTCCATCAGGATAGTAATCTGTACGTACTTCTAATTGCGACAGGGCTTCTGCTTTCTTTTGCTTTTCACCATTGGTATATCTTTCAGTAGAAACCAGGTTTCCGGCTTTGTCATAAATTTTGAAATATCCGTTTTTTAAACCGTGATTAAAAAATCCCACCAAACGGACTTTTTCATCAGGATAAAACCACATCCATCGGCCATCGGCCTGATGGTTAGTATCATAACGATTGATACGTAGTCGTTTGTAAACATATCCTTTTTTGTATGTGATAATTTGAATAATACGGCCATCCGGCGCATATTCATATGCGATGCCGCTTTCCAAACCATCCTTAAACGGAATTTTCATCTTTACCTTTCCATTGGGATAGAGATAATAAGTGTAACCCTGTTTCACATCATTAACAAAATTTTCTTTAATCACATTTTGTCCCTGAAAGGTGATACGAAATCCGTTTTTCCTACCGTTCTTAAAGTTAATCTCCACCGTAAGGTGGCCTTTTTCATCATAAAATTTCCAAAGACTGTCGAGTAGAAAATTTTTCCGGTTACCCTCCGATTTCAGTCGCCCGTTTTGATAATAGTTTTCCCAGTAGCCATCGGGTTTACCATTTTTCATGGTTCCTTTGCTGGAAATTTTCCCGTTGGGGTAATAAAAAATATTGTATCCGTTGGGATTAGTTTTAGCTTTCTGCTGCGCCAAAACAGGCATGGTCATCGCCATCAAAAAAAAGATAAAAAAGAAATTCCGTACTGTTTTTACCATGGATACCTCAGGTTTTGCACAAATTTGTGACTCTCTCATTGTTGTTATTGAAAATATGTGATTAGGTTATAATGTACACCAACCTGTCACTCACCATTCACTATCTTCCCACAGTTTTACCTTTCAGCCGCCGGGTACTTTTTTGCAGATTATATTCATCGTTTTTTATCAATTTCAACAATGCTTTACTGCTTTTGGGTTCAATGTAATAAACCAGTGTATCATACTTAACTTTTCCGTATCCCTGGCTCCATTTGCTGGCAGAAATTTGGTATTCACTATTGCTGTTCCGCACAAACCGCAAAAAACGGTTAGCACCATCCTCAAAAGCCACATTGATATAATTGCTTCCCTCACTAACAGCCACCCCCGGCGTTTTTTTCGGTATGATAATATTTTCTACATATTGACCGTTTTCAAAATTTATTTTTCCACGTGCCACTTTGGTATCAGCATAGCTTAAATTACGGCGAAGAATAATTTTTCTGGAATTGTAAAATTGAATTTTATCGATGCTGAGGTAGTTACTGTTCAAATTATTCCGCATATCTTGGGTAAAGTAGATGGTTTTGGAGCAGGAAGAAATCAACAGTAAAAAAGATAAGCCAAAAATAAGAGTAACTATTTTCTTCATAATCAAATGATTTTTAGTTTTTTAGATATTTCAAGCATACGTTCAATGGGTTTACGTGCCTGTTCCATAACCTGTTTGTCCAGGGTGATAACAGGTGATTCGTTTTCCAAAGCCAAATATAGCTTTTCCATAGAATTAAGTTTCATATAAGGACAATCGTTACAGGCACAAGTTTCATCGGAAGGTACCACAAGGAATTCTTTTTCTGGCGACTGCAGGTACATCTGGTACAAAATTCCGGTTTCAGTAGCCACGATGAATTTTTTGGCAGGATCTGTTTTGGTAAAATTCAATAAACCCGTAGTTGATCCCACGAAATCAGCAATTTCCAGAATTTGCGGTTTACATTCCGGATGAGCTACAATTTTAGCATCCGGATGTTTTTCTTTCAGGTTGATGATTGCATCAACGGTCAGTATATCATGTACTTCGCACGTACCATCCCAGAGAACCATATTACGGCCGGTCATACGGTTTACATAACCACCTAGATTGCGGTCGGGAGCAAAGATAATTTTCTGATCTTTGGGAAAAGATTCCACGAGCTTAACCGCATTACCGGAAGTACATATCACGTCCGATAGCGTTTTTATAGCCGCAGTGGTGTTGATATATGAAATTACGATATGATCGGGATACTTCGCTTTGAAAGCAGCAAAATCGTCATACGGACACGAGTCGGCAAGGGAACATCCGGCTTCCAGGTCGGGCAAAACAACTTTGGTATCAGGATTGATAATTTTAGCTACCTCGGCCATAAAATGTACGCCGGCAAAAACGATAATGTCCACTTTGGCTTCGGCAGCTTTTTGCGCCAATCCCAAACTGTCTCCAACATAATCTGCGATATCCTGGATTTCATCAATTTGATAATAGTGAGCTAAAATCAACGCATTTTTTTCTTTTTTTAACCTGTTTATCTCTTTTTTGTAATCCATATTTTTCTTTTTAACTATTTACTCTTTATTAAGAAATTTTAATTTCAAATCTTATTATATATTATATGCTTGTTAGTATTGGTGGTTAAAAACAGATTAAAAATTAGCAATTGTCAATAACCTGTTTTTATGAACATCCAATTTACAATTCATTACCATATAAAACATTTTTAATCAACAGTTCACGTAGGTTATTAACAAGTTGTTTATAATTTACAAATTTCATAAATTTTACTGTCATTTACCAACATTGGATGTTTATAAACCAGTAATACATTTTTATAAAATTTCTGTTTTAAGCGTAACCTTTCGATGTTCGTTTTTTCGATGTTCATAACCTGCTACTTTTCATTTTTTATTCAACAAATTTACGCAGATATTAACAACGATGTTTGATAAA
>CAYYOW010000056.1:0-14191 GCA_964473395.1 uncultured Lentimicrobiaceae bacterium
TGCATCTGATGGTTTACGGAAAATATATCCAGTCGCCGCAGGTACGTCTTGCCGGTAAAATGGCCGAAAACCTGCCGTCGTCGCTTGACTCCGTTTATTTTGTCAACTCCGGTAGCGAAGCCATCGAAGGGGCGTTGAAGCTGGCCAAACGTATCACCGGGCGTACGGAAATGATTGGCTTCAAAGATGCCTACCATGGTCACACCCATGGTGCCATGAGCATGCTGGGGAATGAAAAAATGAAATATGCTTTTTATCCGCTGCTACCTGATATCCGTTTTTTGCATTTTAACGTGCTGGAGGATTTGGCACAGATTACTGAAAAAACAGCCTGCGTCCTCATCGAACCTATCCAGGCCGAAGCCGGTATTCTTATTCCCGGCATGACGTATATGCGTGCATTGCGAGACCGCTGCACGGAGACTGGTGCCATGTTGATTTTCGATGAAGTACAGATGGGTTTTGGCAGGACAGGAAAACTCTTTGCTTTTGAGCATTTCGATGTGGTTCCTGATATTTTGTGTCTGGCGAAAGCCATGGGCGGAGGCATGCCCATCGGCGCTTTTGTCTCTTCCAAAGAGCGGATGCTGCTGCTGACGCATCATCCTGATCTGGGACATATCACCACTTTCGGAGGACATCCTGTAAGCTGTGCCGCGGCACTGGCCAGTTTCGATATTATTCTTCGCGATAAATTACACGAAAAAGCACAGGCCAAGGGGCGTTTGTTTGTAAAATGGCTCGATGGTCATCCTCTGGTGAAAGAAGTCCGGCAAATCGGTTTGATGCTCGCCGTAGAGCTTGTGGATGAGGTAACCACAGACAAAGTGGTACACGAAATGTATAATAACCGGCTGATTGTTGACCGGTTCCTGTTTAGCGATACCAGCTTTCGTATTGCACCACCGCTCACTATTACAGAGGAGGAAATCAGAATGATTGCTGACAAAATTTTAGACAGTCTTAACCAAATTAAATAACAACCTCATGAAAAATTTTTACTTACTACTCTTTGCCGGACTCTTTATTTTCGGTGGAACTTCGTTTGCCCAGGATCGGGTGAGTAGTCTGAACTTTGAAACGCGTTCCGAAGTGATAGCACAACATGGCATGGCCTGTACAAGCCAGCCTCTGGTTACTCAAATTGCGCTCGACATCCTAAAAAAAGGCGGTACAGCTGTTGACGCCGCTATTGCTGCCGATGCAGCCCTCGGACTTATGGAACCCACCGGCAGCGGTATGGGTGGCGACCTGTTTGCCATCGTCTGGGACGCAAAAACACAAAAACTTTACGGTCTGAACTCCAGTGGTCCTTCGCCTAAATCATTAACACTGAAGTATTTCAAAGACCACGGTTACAAATTCATTCCCGCACACGGACCTTTGCCTGTGTCGGTACCGGGTTGTGTGGATGGGTGGAATGAATTGCACAAACGTTTCGGGAAACTTCCCATTAGTGAAATTCTTCAGCCAGCCATTAATTATGCTCGTGAGGGTTATCCGGTTACAGAACTTATTGCCTATTACTGGGGACTAAATGCACATATTTTGAAAAAATATCCGGGCTTTGCCAAAGAGTATATGCCTGATGGAAAAGCACCGGTAAAAGGTCAGGTTTTTAAAAACCCCAACCTGGCCAATACTTTGGAGCTATTAGCAAAAAAAGGACTCAGGGAATTTTATGAAGGAAAACCTGCCCGGGTAATTGATAAATACATGCACGAAAATGGTGGCTTTTTGTCTTACAACGATTTGGCTTCATACCATGCTGTATGGGTAAAACCGGAAAGTACAAACTATCGTGGGTATGATGTGTGGGAACTGCCTCCCAATGGGCAGGGGATTGCCGTTTTACAAATGCTGAACATGCTGGAGAATTTTGATATAAAATCTATGGGCTTTGGAAGTGTTGCATACATTCATCTGCTCACCGAAGTGAAAAAGATTGTCTTTGAAGATCGTGCTAAATTTTACTCTGACCCGCTGTTCAACAAAATTCCGGTGAAACAACTAATTTCCAAGGCGTACGCCAAAAAGCGGTTGAAACTTTATAATCCGCATCATGCCGCCCGCTATTATCCGGCCGGTCAGCCGGAACAGGGAAACACAGTTTATCTGACCGTTGCCGATCAATATGGAAATATGGTTTCGCTGATTCAGAGCAATTACCGTGGAATGGGATCCGGCATGACACCGCCGGGGCTGGGATTTGTTTTGCAGGATCGTGGCGAACTTTTTTCGCTGAAACCTGGTCAGTTTAATACTTACGCTCCCGGCAAACGACCTTTCCATACTATTATTCCTGCTTTTATCACCAAAGATGGGAAGCCGTGGATTAGTTTCGGCGTGATGGGTGGCGCCATGCAACCGCAGGGGCAGACACAGGTTATTGTCAATTTGATAGACTTCGGAATGAACCTTCAGGAAGCCGGTGATGCACCACGTATTCGTCATGATGGTTCGTCACAGCCTACCGGAACTGTGATGAAAGATGGCGGCTGGCTTAACCTGGAAAGCGGATTCAGCTACGATGTTGTCCGGCAACTAATGCAAATGGGACATCGGGTACGTTTTTCACTCGGAGGTTACGGTGGCTACCAGGCCATCATGTGGGATGCGAAAAATAAAGTTTATTACGGTGCTTCCGAGTCGAGAAAGGACGGAGAAGCAGCGGGTTATTAGGTACTTACAAATAGAACATGCAGGAAAAGACAACAAAAATTATTGAAGGAATAAAGTCGGTCATTGGAAAGGAAGAACAGCTTTCGCCCTCCCCGTTTATGAACTGGCTGAAACCGGTAGCCGTGGCTGCCGAATACGGTTCACTTACGTTTGAATACAGAATCAGGAAGGAGATGACCAACCCCATGGGGCATCTTCATGGTGGTGTTATTGCCGGAATTATTGATGACATCATGGGTGCTACCGTTTACAGTCTTGAAAAAAGCGACTCTTTCGTCACGGTAAACCTGTCGGTGGACTATTTTGCACCTGCCGTGTTCGGTGATATCATCCATGCTACTACCAAAGTGGTGAAAGAGGGGAAAACAGTTATCAACGTAGAATGTGAGCTGTGGCATCAGTCCAAAAAGCGATTACTGGCCAAAGCAAGTTCCAACCTTATGCGTATACATTAACCATGTCTTTTTTTCGGCTTCCAGACGAACCTGTTTTTCCGCGGCCTGAACTGTCTGATCCGGATGGTTTGCTGGCCATTGGCGGTGACCTCTCGCCGCAGCGGCTTGTGCAGGCTTATGCTTCAGGAATTTTTCCGTGGTATGGCGAGGGTGATCCCATTTTGTGGTGGTCGCCCGACCCACGCATGGTGCTTTTTCCCGAGGAGTTCAAAAGGTATAAAAGCCTGCGGCGGCTGATGCAGAGTGGAAAGTTCACGATTACTATGGATACGGATTTTGTGGGCGTTATCAAAGCTTGCAGACGGGCGGAACGAAAAGGACAGGGGGGAGGAACATGGATTACAAAGGCGATGCAAGAAGCTTACGTCAGGTTGTTTGCGTTGGGTTATGCCCATTCGGTGGAGTGTTGGCTGAATGATGAACTGGCAGGCGGATTGTATGGCGTGGCGCTGGGAAAAATTTTCTTCGGCGAGTCCATGTTCCATCACGTTACCGATGCTTCCAAAGTGGCGCTGTGGTATCTGGTTGATTTTTTACTGGAAAATGATTTTAAACTGATTGATGTACAGCAGGATACGCCGCACCTACACAGCCTCGGCGCCCGATTGATACCCCGCAAAGATTTTTTAAAGATACTAGAAGAAAATATAGGTTAATCCCAATAACCCGCAGAATTATTAGTACTTGGTATAATCGCCACCCCGCTCTATCATCCCTCCGTCTCCTCGTCTCTCCGTCTCTCCGCCTTTTCACTCTTTCACCTTATTTTCAACATTATTTCTCCATTTTAACAATCCTCATCAATTTGGACATTATCTTTGTGTTTTTTACGAACATGAAACGAAATCTGATTGTCGCAATACTTTTTCTCCTGGCCTCCTTTTCGACGAGGGGTGCGATAGGCACGTCAATTGATACGACAATCCGGCAGGCTGATTCTATTCCTTCGGTGAACCTGCAGGAAATTGAAATTATTTCACGTAAAAACAGTGTTTTTTTCTGGACACGCTGGCGGCTGAACCGGCTTATTCGGAATGTAAAGAAAGTTTATCCCTATGCCAAAACAGCCGGCGCCTTGTTGCGTGTATACAATGTAAGGCTGGAACAGGCCAAAAACGATGCTCAGCGGAAAAGAATTATGAAACAGGCAGAAAAAGAGATTAAAGTACGTTATGGCAACTCTTTAAGAAAGCTTACCTTCACACAGGGAATTATTTTAATCAAACTTGTTGATCGCGAAACGGGAAGTACTTCTTATGGCTTGTTACAACAGTTGAGGGGGAAATTTACTGCTTTTTTCTATCAGGCTTTTGCCCGTATTTGGGGTTATAATCTGAAAACACGTTATGACCCTGAGGGCAAAGACCGGCAGATTGAAGCCATTGTGAGACTTATCGAAGCCGGAAAGCTGTAAAATATCTCTTCTTATTCGAAGTCCCGCGGCCATGTATCCTCTTCCTATTTTCCCCTGCCCTGAATGACAATTAGGATGGTATAAATCATAATTTTAAAATCCATGGAAAGAGACATGTTTTCCAGGTAAAGCAAATCATATTTCAGTCGGTCAACAATTTCATCAATATTGGAGGCATAACCGTATTTAACTTGCCCCCAAGAGGTTATTCCCGGTTTTATTTTCATCAGCAAGCGATAATAGGGTGCTTTTTCTATGACCTGATCGATGTAATATTGTCGTTCGGGGCGTGGCCCAACCAGCGACATTTGTCCTTTCAAAACTGTGAAAAACTGCGGGATCTCATCCAATCGAAATTTTCTGATAATCAGCCCAAAAGGGGTAATCCGCGGATCGTTTTCCGATGAGAGTTGTGGGCCATCTTTTTCGGCATCTACAACCATCGAACGAAACTTATACATATAAAATGGTTTTCCTTTGTATCCAATGCGCTCCTGTTTGAACAGAACGGGGCCTGGCGACGAGAGTTTGACCCCAATGGCCGTAAAAAGATAAACAGGTGAAAGAAAGATAAGTACTGTGACCGAAGCAAAAATATCCAGAAAGCGTTTCAGTGATTGTTGCCAGGCAGGCATTAAATCGGGTGAAATCTCAATAAGTGGAGTGTGAAAAACATTGGCGACTTTTACTGTGCCAAACATGATATCCTGTAGTAGCGGTATAATTTTAATGATAACATTGGCATCCTCCAGCTCGATGATGATGCGCTGTATAGTGTCCTTTTCGGAGCGCTCAATAGCAATGACGACTTCTTCCACATGCTTTTCCTTTACAATATTATTCAGTTTCCTGTAATTGCCAAGGTAGGGGAGATGCTTGCTCATTTTGAAGTGTTTGCGGTCGTGCACATTAACAAATCCGATAAACTTGTTCCCCGCAGAAATTTCCTGGTGCATGATGTCATGATAAATGCTTTCTGCATTTCCGTTGCTGCCGATAATTAAGGTGTTAAAACCAATTTCACCATTGTGGACCTTACGTACGGTTTGTGTGGTGAGGAAAAGCCGGAAAGTATAAGTAAACCCAAACTGTAAGGCGAACAAGACAATGAAAGATTCATAGTGACCCCTATAACCATGAACCTGATCATTCAGAATAAGGATAAAAAACAGGATAACCACACCAATTAAAACAGAGGTTAACGTCTGCCCCAGCTCCTTTAAACGAGCCTTTCGGTATATGCGCCGATACGATCCCGCAATGATGTACAATGCCATCCAGAACAAAGGAATGAAGAGTATCCCCAGCCAAAATTTGTGATCGCCAAGAATTTCATTGAAATGGCTGAAAGTATGCAGGTTTCCATTAGCCTTCCAGTACAGGAAGAAGAATGTCCAGGTAAGTAATGCGCTGAGCCAGTCAAGAAAAACATATTTTGTAACCTGTAAACGTCCGTTCATCTGTTACTTTTTATTTCTGCCAACACAGACAGTACTCATTGAGATAAGCCAAATTAGGGAAATAATTTAATTGGTTCATAAAAGTGATATTGGGTTTCTATATAATGGCTAACGAAAAAGGAGAGGGCTTATTGTTGAGATTTTGAAGTTTCCGTATTCATTTGGGAAAAGTTTTATGGTGCCAGCATTTGTACCTTTTCATCAATAAGGAAAGCGGCTTTCAGATTTTGATAGGTGCTTTCGAGGGTGACCAATGGTTTTTTGTTTTGCACCAGCGACTGGTAAAACTCACCTAGTGCCAGTAACAACTTATCCTCCTTGGGTGCTTTCAGATTTTTGATGAGAAAGTGATCATCAATTTTTTCATTTTGCTTTCGCAGAATCTTTATGCGGTGTTTTAAAAAATCGGACTGTATGCGTGCCTGGTATTGGTAAAACTTAATCCTCCTGATCTTTTTGGATGCGATGCGATTAGCTGTGAGATTAGCGACAACCCCATTGTCAAACTCAAGGTTCGCATTAACAATGTCTGGTGAACCGTTGAAAACACCCACTCCGGTTGCATGTACAGTGCGGATATTGGCTTTTACAATACTCAGAATAATATCAATGTCGTGCATCATTAAATCCATGACAATGGGGACTTCTTCTCGCTGGTCGTCAAAAGCAATGTGCCGTTGGGCTTCGATATACAACGGACGGGTAAGGTATGGCAGCGTTGCTGTATAAGCCGGATTGAACCGTTCAGGGTAATTGACCTGCACTTTTACATCCGCTTCACCGGATAAGTTAATCAGTTGCAGTGCTTCTGCGGGAGAAGAGACAACCGGGCTGTCAATAAACAAGTGCTTAGATTTTTTGATGGCATCTACAGCCAGCGGAAAATGGTTCAGACGCGGTGAGGCAATGTCAATGACATCCGAATTTTGTAAAAGTTCCCCAAAATCTTCAAAATAGTTCAGCCCACTTCTTTCGCAAAGCTCCAAGGCATTTTCGGTATGTGGATCATAAATTCCAGAAAGCTGAAAGCCGGTAAGAGCCTGAATGGCATTCAGGTGATCTAAAGAAATTTTGTCAATACCGGCAACCCCGATTTTTATCATGGTGATTTTTTTCCAAAAGTAAAGTCTGAAATGTTTAAATTCGCACCAGGAAAAAGAAATAACCAACCTCTAAATGTTAATAAATGGAAGACACTTACCGCCACAAAGGTATGCGCCGTAAACTGGTAAACGAGATTCGTAAAAAAGGCATTCTGGATGAGGAGATTTTGGAGGCTATCTATCGGGTGCCTCGCCATCAGTTTCTCGACTCCGGTTTTTTGAAGTATGCTTACGAAGACAAACCTTTTCCTATTGGCTCCGGGCAAACCATTTCACAGCCTTATACTGTTGCTTTTCAAACCGAGTTGCTGAATGTGAAACCTGGCTTAAAAGTTCTGGAAATTGGCACAGGCTCCGGCTATCAGGCTTGTGTGCTGGCGGCTCTCGGAGCACGGGTCTATTCAATAGAACGACAAAAAAAACTTTATGAGAAAACCCGAAGCTTTCTTGCGGGGATGGGCTTTAAAATAAATCTGTTTTATGGAGATGGTTACCTTGGCCTACCTGCTCATGCTCCCTTTGATGGAATCCTGATTACGGCTGCTGCCCCGGAAATACCAGATTGTCTTTTCAATCAGTTGAAACCCGGAGGCGTTTTGGTCTCTCCGGTTGGCCGTGGAGATATCCAAACCATGTATCGTTATACAAAATCAGAAAGCGGAATGATAACAAAGGAACGATTTGGAAACTTCCGGTTTGTCCCCATGCTTAATGAAAAAGCGGATGATTGATGGTTTTCAACAGCTGTTGATAAAAAAAAACGTCTTCTAAAATATTGAAAATTTGATAATTGCCATTTCGTTATAGAGAAATTCGATAATTAAATACTTAATAAGTTGTTTTACTTAAAAAATTTTAAATAGTTTTGCCGACTATATATACAAAGCATACATATTTTAATGTTTCAATATAAACCTTGATTAAATTAAACTATTCTGATAATCTTTACATCATGATAATGAACAAGTTTGTGAATGTCAGAAGGCTGGAAAAGTTTAGCCTTATAGCACCCCTGTTTTTGTTTTTCGTCCTTTTTCTTACCTCATTTTCTACTTCTTTCGGGCAAACTGCTGAAGCCGCGAAAAATTTTGCTGAATGTAGAGCTTGTCATACTATCGGTGGCGGACGGCTTGTTGGCCCGGATTTAAAAGGCGTCCCCGACAAATATTCCGAAGTCTGGTTGATAAAATTTATTCAAAATTCACAGGCAATGGTGAAAGCCGGAGATAAAAAGGCTGTAAAGATTTTTGATGAGTACAATAAATTTCCCATGCCTTCGCATAATATGACAGATGCCCAGGTGAAAGATATCCTGCTTTACATTAAAAATGGTGGCAAACTACCGGCGGGCGTTTCAGCTAAAAAAGCAACTGTTAAGACTACTGTGGCTCCAGCCCCAGAAATAAATCAGGAAGATCGCTATTTTGAACAAAAACGTGAGTCAACCCGTAACCTGGCAATAGCAGCTATTATTTTTGCTATTCTATTGATGCTTAGCATCTTTGATTTAATCTTTACCAATTATCTGAAAGCCAAATGGATTCATTATATAATTATTTTGCTTGCCATCTGGATACTGAGTGAATGGACATGGGATTATACCACCAGCCTTGGCCGCCAGCAAAATTATCAGCCTGATCAACCCATTGCGTTTTCGCATAAAGTTCATGCAGGTCAAAATCAAATCAACTGCGAATATTGCCACTTTACTGCCGAAACCAGCATGCATGCCGGAATCCCGCCGGCCTCTGTCTGTATGAACTGCCACTCGGTAGTAAAGAAAGGTAAACTAACGGGCACAAAAGAAATTGCAAAAATCTATGCTGCAATCAAGGAGAAGAAACCTATTAAATGGATTAAAGTTGATAACCTCCCCGATTTTGTGTATTTTAATCATTCACAGCATGTTAAGGTAGGTAAAATTGATTGTAAGGTATGCCATGGAGATGTTGCAAAGATGGATCAGGTGGCTGAGGTACATCAATTAAGTATGGGCTGGTGCCTTGATTGCCACCGTAAACATAAGGTACAGTTTAACAGCAATAAATTTTATGGCCAATACAAAAAACTGCACGAAGAGTTGAGAGAAGGGAAAATTGATAAGGTTACGGTTTCGATGGTAGGTGGCGAAAATTGTGCAAAATGTCACTATTAATTTGAATTTTATTATAAACTAATTCCATTTCAAGATATTATGGAAAAGAAATACTGGCAAAGTCTGGAAATTTACGATGAAATGAAAAAGGATTCTGTTTCCGATAAAGAAACAATGCCCGAATTTTCTATCGATGGTCTGGATGAATCCGAAATAAAGGGAAAATCAAGTCGTCGTGACTTTTTAAAGATGATGGGCTTTTCGGTGGGGGCCGTAGTACTGGTTTCTAGTTGCCAAATGCCTGTACGCAAAGCTATCCCATTGTTGAATCGCCCAAAGGGACTTATCCCCGGAGTGCCCAATTACTACGCATCTACATTTTTTGATGGCGATGAGTATTGTAGTATTCTGGTAAAAACTCGTGAGAGCCGGCCTATTAAAATTGAAGGGAATGACTTGTCTCATATCTCACAAAGGGGGACTTCTGCCAGAGTGCAGGCTTCTGTCTTAAACCTTTATGACGATGCCCGCCTGAAAGGGCCTTCCAATGGAGGAACCCAGAGCAACTGGAAATCCATTGACGCGGAGATTAAAGGTAAACTCGCAATACTAAAAAATGATGATAAAGAGGTTGTCTTAATGACCTCCACCATCATTAGCCCCACAACGCGCAAGCTGATTGGCGAATTTGTAAAAGCTTATCCCAACGTGAAATGGATTCAGTATGACAGCATTCCCATGTCGGCCACGCGTGAAGCCAACGAAATCAATTTCGGGAAAGCTGTTATTCCTTATTACCATTTTGAAAATGCAGATGTGATGGTTGGCTTCAACGCCGACTTCCTGGGTACATGGCTTATGCCGGTCACTTTCTCCAGACAGTTCTCGAAAGGACGCAAGTTGAAAGACGGACAGACGAAGATGTCGCGTCTTTACCAGTTTGAAACCAATATGTCGCTTACTGGTTCCAATGCTGACTACCGATACCAGATAAAACCTTCGGAAGAAGCTGCCGTGTTACTAAAGCTTTATAATACTTTGGCAAAAAAGACTGGAAACACTGTCGTTGCCGCTCCTTCGGTGAAAACCAACGTTACCACGGTGGCAAAAGATCTGCTTAAAGCAAAAGGCAAATCTCTTGTTGTTTCGGGTACCAACGACGTAAAAATACAGTTGTTGGTGAATGCCATCAACAACTTGCTCGGTAATTATGGCAGAACTATTGATTTGAATACCGCTGTTAATCTGAAACAGGGGTTGGAAAGTGATATGATGCAGACAATAAATGGGATACAATCAGGTAAAGTTGGTGGTATCTTTTTTTATAATGTTAATCCGGTTTATGATAGTGTACATAAAGATGATCTGACAAAAGCACTGAAAAAGCTTCCGCTGAAAGTCTCTTTTGCCACCACTATGGATGAAACGGCTCAGCTTTGTGATTATGTTTGTCCTGACAATAACTATCTTGAATCGTGGAATGATGCGGAACCCATTCAGGGCTTTTACAGCTTTACCCAACCTACTATCCGGCCGATTTTCGACACCCGGCAGTTTCAGGAAAGTTTACTGACATGGATGGGGGTAGATCAATCTTTTTCGGATTATCTTGAAAAGAATTGGCAAGCAAACTTTTTCCCAAAACAAAATACATTTAACAGTTTTGATAAATTCTGGTTTAAATGTAAAAAGGATGGGGTTTATAGCATAGCAGCAAAAGAGCAGTCCCAACCAGCTTTTAAAATAGGAAAACTGGAAGCCGGTAAGCCAAAAGCAGGTACCCTGGAGGTTGCTTTATATGAAAATATTTCTATGGGTTCAGGTAGATATGCCAATAACCCGTGGTTACAGGAGATGCCTGATCCCATTACAACAGCTACCTGGGACAACTATGTAACTATTTCCCCAGCCTTTGCCAAAGCACAAGGCCTGAAGCAGGAGGATGTGGTGAAAATTAACGGCGAACTGGAACTTCCTGTTTTGATTCAGCCCGGACAAACCAAAGATACTATAGGTATTGCTTTAGGCTATGGCCGTAGTCATGCCGGGAAAGTTGGGGATGGTGTTGGGGAAAATGTTTATGGATTGATAAATAACTCTGACGGGCTGAATAACCTGCTGGGTTCCACCGTAAAGTTGGAGAAAACCTCTAATACATATTCGCTGGCACTCACCCAAACACATAACGTTATGGAAGGGCGTCCCATTGTGCGCGAAACTGTACTCGGCTCTTTCATTAAGAATCCGACTTCCGGTAACGAAGAACATGTAAAATTCCTGAAGGATGAAAATTTCAGCTTATATCCTGAGCCTAAGTTTGATGCTTTCCAGTGGGGTTTGTCCATTGACCTGAACAGCTGTACGGGCTGTAGCAACTGTGTGATATCCTGTCAGGCTGAAAATAATGTCGCTGTTGTGGGTAAAGACCAGGTGAAACGCGGAAGGATCATGCAATGGATCAGAATAGACAGGTATTACTCTGAAATGGCGGATAATCCGGAAGTATTTCACCAGCCGGTTATGTGTTTACAGTGTGATAATGCTCCCTGCGAAAATGTTTGCCCGGTTGCAGCGCTCAGCCATAGTGATGAGGGATTAAGTCAGGTTACCTATAACCGGTGTATCGGTACCCGTTACTGTATGGCTAATTGTCCTTACAAAGCAAGGCGGTTCAACTGGTACGAATTTGTAAACAATAATAAATTTGATTATAACATGAACAGTGATTTGGGCAAATTGGTGCTCAATCCTGACGTGACAGTCAGACAAAGAGGTGTAGTTGAAAAATGTACTTCCTGTCAGCAACGTATTCAGGAGAAAAAGCTACTTGCCAAATCTGAAGATCGCGAATTGCGTGATGGTGAGATATTAACAGCCTGTCAGCAAAGCTGTCCTACCGATGCCATTCAGTTTGGAAATTTGCTGGATAAGAAAAGTAAGGTGAGCCTGTCGAATGACACAGGACGGATGTATCACCTGCTCGAATCATTACACACTTTGCCATCACTGAGCTATTTAACCAAAGTAAGAAATAAGAAAGCATAATAAAAGATAGTTATGTATAATATAAAAGTCAGAGGCGTATTAATTGAAGGAAATAAGGGATATCACGATATTACCAGGGATATTACCAACCCATTGCTGAGCAAAACAACACCAAGATGGTGGTGGATGGCATCCTTTGTTGCCACATCTATGTTGATTTGGGGTATATGGGGTTTTTATAATACGATTGCTGTTGGCACCGGTACCTGGGGGCTAAACAATAGCGTTTCGTGGGGATGGGCTATTATTAATTTTGTTTGGTGGATTGGTATCGGGCATGCCGGTACCGCATTTTCCATTTTTTTACTGGTGTTGCACCAAAGGTGGAGAACTTCTATTAACAGGGCTGCTGAGGCGATGACTATTTTTGCCGTTATGGCGGCCGGTATGTTTCCGCTAATTCACATGGGGCGTATCTGGGATGGCTTTTTTATTATGCCATATCCAAACACAAGAGGCCCTATATGGGATAACTTTAATTCCCCCTTATTTTGGGATGTTGTAGCTATCAGCACTTACCTTACCGCTTCTTTTCTGTTTTGGTACGTGGGGATGGTTCCTGACTTTGCCAGTATTCGGGAAAGAACTACTTCAAAAGTAAAGAAGAAAATTTACGGTATTCTTAGTTTTGGATGGCTTGGCTCTGCACGGGGCTGGCTACGCTTTGAAACAGCTGCTCTGCTGATGGGGGGGTTGACTGCTCCGCTGGTTGTTTCGGTACACTCCATTGTTGCCATGGACTTTTCAGCAGGCGTCGTTCCCGGCTGGCACTCTACGATTTTTCCACCATTCTTTGTGGTTGGAGCTATCTTTTCGGGTTTTGCCATGGTGCTTACGCTTATGATTATCGTTAGAAAAGTCTATAAGTATGAAGAATACGTCACCCGTCGTCACCTTGATGCTATTGCCCGAGTGCTGACGTTCGTTTCTTTAATTATGGCTGTAGCTTATGTTTCCGAAATATTTATTGCCTGGTATTCAAATTCTCCTTATGAAATGTATGTCTTCTTTAAGAACAGGGCAGTAGGAGATTATGCTTTTGAATTTTGGGCTATGATTACCTGTAATGCTATTATTCCACAACTATTTTGGTTTAAGAAGATTCGTAAAAACATCACCATGGTCTTTATTATCAGTATTTTTATTAATATTGGAATGTGGTTTGAGCGTTTTGTCATTGTGGTCACCTCTCTTTCAAAAACCTGGTTGCCTTCTACCTGGCATAGCTACACTCCGACACCCACTGAAGTTGCCATATTCGTTGGAACACTTGGTTTTTTTATTATGGGAATACTCTTGTTCTTACGCTTCCTGCCCATGATGGCCATTAGTGAACTGAAAGGGGTGCTTAAAGAAACCAGTACTGTAACAGAAAACATAGAAAATACAGAAAGCCATGAATAATCAAGGTCAAATTTTAGGCGTTTTTGACGATCCGGATGTAATAAATGCAGCCGTGGATGAGCTTCTACGCAACAACATTGAGATAAAGGATGTTTTTTCACCATTTCCTTTGGAACATGTTTGGAAAAAGTTAAAAATGAAAACCCGAATTCCTTATGCCACTTTCTTGTATGGTGCCATTGGAACGGCTGCTACTTTTGCTTTTCTTTATTGGTCCTCAGTGATTAATTATCCTTTGGTTTTCGGGGGCAAGCCTGCCAACTCTTTGTCTTTTGTGGTTATAATGTTCGTGTTGACTATCCTTTTCGGCGTGATTTTTACACTTGCCACTTATTTGATTAGAGAGAAATTATACCCGGGAAAAGTTGTAACCCTGCCCGACCCGCGTAGTATGGATGACAAGTTTGTGATAGTTATTGAAAAAGATAGCAAGATGGATGAAGCCACTGTTCAGAAAATTGATAAACTGTTGAAGAATAGTGGTGCGGTAGAAGTTAATATGAGCAATGTTTGACAGGTTTTATAAAATTTTG
>CAYYOW010000057.1:0-12269 GCA_964473395.1 uncultured Lentimicrobiaceae bacterium
GCAGCCTGCTGAAAGGGCTGCGTAGCAACTGTTGGCGGGCGGAGGCTTCTCGCCTCAGGCAAAGAAGACCACGCACCGGCTACAGTTGCTAAGCAGGCCTGAAGGAGCTATAACGGACAGCCCGTATGGCGTCCAAATTATTATGCCATATTACCTGTTCCGTGTTGTGCAAACCCCTAAAAAACTTTTCAGAAAAAATATTTGTAGTTAACGAAATAGCTGTATATTTGCACTCATTTTTTGAGACAACGTTACAAAGCATAAAAACAATGAGCAAGCAGAAATTAATTCAGCTGGTAGAAGACAGTATAGAGGTCAAGGAATTTCCAAAATTCAAGGCTGGAGACACCATTACCGTTACTTATAAAATTAAAGAAGGAAACAAAGAACGTCTGCAGAAGTTTCAGGGCGTTGTGCTTCAGCGTGTAGGCAGCGGTCCGACAGCCACCTTCACGGTAAGGAAAATTTCCGGTAACGTGGGTGTTGAGCGTATTTTCCCCATCTCGTCACCTTTCATCGAAGAGATTATGGTGAACAAAGTGGGGGTTGTCCGCAGGGCACGTATTTTCTACTTCAGAAATCTCCGCGGTAAAAAAGCCCGCATCAAGGAGAAAAGACATTAAACAATTTGTTTATGAAATGTTCAAAGCCAATCCGGAAGGGTTGGCTTTTTTTTGTGGCAGCGGTGGCGGATAAATGTGTTTCTCCACCACCGCTTAAAGCGTCTTCGCTTTAAGTAACAAATGAATGATTGCCATTGGCTGCTAACCCAGACATAAGCCGATGTCCGACCTGAAAGGAAAAAATAAAGTCACAACTTTTCGTATGTCAACTCTTGTTATCTTTACCCTTTCAAATCAAAGGAGAAAAATGGAAAAAATTGCGCTGTTTCCCGGCTCTTTCGACCCTATCACGCTGGGACATGTTTCTGTTATCCGAAGGGCGTTGCCTCTTTTTGACAAAATCATCATCGCCATTGGTGTGAATTCTGACAAAAAACACATGTTTCCGCTGGAAAAACGAAAGGCTTGGATTGCGTCCGTTTTTAAAAATGAAACTGCCATTGAAGTGCAGACTTACGATGGCCTTACGGTGGACTTTTGCAAAAAGACAGGGGCAAACTTTATCCTGCGTGGGCTGCGTACAGCAGCAGATTTTGAATTTGAACGCAGTATAGGGCAGATAAACAGAAAGCTATTTCCTGAAATTGAGACTGTTTTTATCCTTACGGAACCCGAATATACACCTATATCGTCTTCCATTGTTCGTGATGTATTCAGGCATGGCGGCGACATTAGCGGCATGGTTCCCAAAGAAGTTGTCCTGTAATATCAGGTTGTTATCGTGGAGAAACTTTCGCAAAAAGATTATTGGGACAAGGTAGCTGCCGAAAAGAGTTTTACGCTTCGCCCTGACTTTCGCCTGCTGGAAACCAGCATTGATAAGGATGCCTTTATTGTGGATTACGGTTGTGGTTACGGCCGGACATTGGAGGAATTTTACCAGGTCGGCTACCGGAATATGCTGGGACTGGATTTCTCCAGTGAGATGGTTGCACGCGGCCATAAATCTTTCCCGTATTTAAATTTGCAAATAGTTGAAAATACACATACGAATCTACCCTGTAATTCCGTTGATATGGTGCTGCTTTTCGCTCTGCTGACCTGTATAACAGAAGATAAACAACAGCAGGAGGTTATGGATGAGGTCAAACGTATTTTAAAACCCGGAGGTGTTGTTTACGTGTCAGACTTTTTGCTGAACAACGATGAACGGAATAATAAAAGATATGCTGCTTACGCCGAAAAATATGACTTGTATGGTGTTTTCGACCTGCCCGAAGGCGTTACCCTTCGCCATCATGACGAAAATTATGTGAAACAGCTGATGAATGATTTTTCCATCACCCATTTTGAAAAAACGGAGAACAGAACTATGAACGGACATATTTCCAATGGATTTGTGTTGATGGCGCAAAAAGAGAGATGATACAACTGAAAAAGATTTTTCCACTTTTGCTGTTCTTGTTACCGACCGGCCTGAATGCACAAAATGTACGGATAAGCGGTCGTGTGGAAGGTTTTGCTCCGAAAAGTCTGGTGCGGGTTTTGGTTTATGCCGACCAGTTTTCGCGGCTGAAAAAAACACTGGTGACCACACGGACAGACAGCGCCGGTAACTTCCGGTTGTCTTTTCCTGTTAAGGCTACCACATATGCCATGCTTGCTGTCAATTTGAAACGTACCGGTTTCTACCTGAAGCCGGAGGCTGTTTACCATTTTAAGATTACTCAGGATTCGCTCATTCGTAATGCTTCACCATTTCAGGAAATTCCGTTACAGGTGCAAATGAAGGCTGAAGATGACAGTCTGAATAGATATATAGTAGCCTACGATTCGCTTTACAACCAGCTTATTGTAAACCATTTCAGAGATATTTACCAATTCCATAACCGGAAAATATTAAAATCTTTTGAGGCGAAGGTAAGCCGCATGTTCGGGTATGTCAAATCCCCCTACTTCAGGCATTACGTGCGCTATTCGATGGCTTCGATGGTGTGGGGTTCACGCACAAAGTCGTTGGATGAGATAGTAGCTACTTATTTTACGGGGAAACCGGTTTTGTACCAAAATATCCAATACACTGAGCTTTTCAGCGACTTTTTCCAGTCTTATTTCGAATCTACGGTGAAAAAGCCGGTAAGCCGCGACAAACTTTTCTCCATTATCCCGCAAAGGAATTTAAAAAAGCTGGATAACCTTTTTGCTTCTGATCCGGCACTTGGTGCCGATGCCCGTGTGAGGCAACTTACTGAAATGATTCAGCTGGCTAAATATTATTCCAACCATGGCTTTGACAGAAAAGATATAAAGGCGCTTTTCGGACAGATAGCGAAGCGTAGCCATTTTCCTGAAAACAGGGAGATTGCCCGTGATTATCTGGTGAAATTGGATATCCTGGAACCCGGAACTCCTGCTCCGGCTTTCCGTTTGCCCGATTTCATGGGAAAAGAATTTTCATTGAAAGATTTCAGGGGCAAATTTGTCCTTTTGAGTTTTATCAAAACACGATGTCCGGTCTGCAACCGGCAACTCAACGAATTGGACGACATAAGCCAAAAGGTGGGGATGGATTTTACTAACATGACCATAGTGAAAGGGAAGGTGACGTCCGGATTTATTCGCGAAGTGCGTCCCACAGATCGTGGCTGGCCATTTTTGTTGCTGGGGAAAAATATTTTGCTACTGGAGAAATATCAGATTGTTACCTATCCGGCCTACGTGCTTATAGACCCGCAAGGGCGTATCTCATTGGCTCCGGCTCCCATGCCTGACGGTGATTTGCAACAGCGTATCGCTGCACTGATAAATGCCTATAAAAAAAGAGAACAAAATTGACCTGCTTTCAATACCTTTGCAAAGTTATTTAACTTGTCAGGTTATGCTATTAAGGAACAATAATTGATAAGAATAGTTTTCAATTTAAAGAGATCATGATTGACTTTATAAAAAAAGTATTGGGAGACAAGGCCTCTCGCGATAAAAAAGCCATTAACCCCATCGTTAATAAAATAAAAGAAGCTTATAAGGCAATAATAGACCTTAGTAACGATGATTTGCGTGCCAAAACACAGGAGTTCAGGGAAAAGATTGCTTCCCATATTTCAGAAGATGAGGAAAAGAGAGCTTCGTTAAAACAACGTATTGAAGATGAGCATGATATACCTATGCATGAGAAGGAAAAGATCTATGGCGAAATAGATAAGCTCTCTGCTCAAATATACGAAAAAACTCAGGAGATACTGGATATGTTACTCCCGGAAGCTTTTGCTGTGATGAAAGAAACCGCCCGCAGGTTCAAAGATAACCCGGAGGTAATTGTAACGGCAAACGACTGGGATCGTCATTTGGCTACTACAATAGACAACGTGCGAATTGAGGGTGACAAAGCGTACTACAAAAACCAGTGGATGGCTGGCGGAAGCCTCATTACCTGGGAGATGGTGCATTACGATGTGCAGCTTTATGGTGGTGTGGTTCTGCATCAGGGGAAGATTGCCGAGATGGCTACCGGTGAAGGGAAAACCCTTGTGGCTACACTTCCGGTTTATTTGAATGCTTTGCCAGGAAAAGGTGTACACGTGGTTACGGTGAACGACTATCTGGCTAAGCGTGACTCCGAATGGATGGGCATGCTGCTGGAGTTTCATGGAATGAAGGTCGATTGTATTGATAAACATGACCCTAACACCGCTGAGCGTCGCAATGCTTACCTTTCTGATGTTACGTACGGAACCAACAATGAATTTGGGTTTGATTATCTGCGTGACAATATGACAGGGGATCCGGACGAAATGGTGCAGCGCGACCCCTATTACAGTATTGTGGACGAAGTTGACTCCGTATTGATTGATGATGCCCGTACACCACTGATTATTTCAGGACCCACGCCAAAGGGCGAAAAACACGAATTTGACGTTCTGAAAGGAGACGTGGAGAAATTATACAATGCACAGAAAAATCTGGTGTCTCACTTGATATCAGAGGCTCGCAGCATATTAAAAAATAATCCGAAAGGGGAAGAACTTAACAAAGCCGGGGATTTGATTTTCACTGCCTATCACGGGCTTCCGAAAAATCATGCGCTGATTAAGCTCCTTAGCGAAGAGGGGAACAAAGCCCTTATGCAAAAGCGCGAAAGCTTTTATTTGCAGGAACAGGCAAAAAATATGCACATTATAGATGATGAGCTTTATTTTGTTATTGATGAAAAAAACAACTCTTCCGACCTGTCGGAAAAAGGTATTGACCTGCTCACAAAATCATATAATGATCCTAATTTCTTTATTCTTCCCAACATTGGCGAACGTGTAGCTGAGCTGGAAAGCATGGGCCTGGAAGAAAAGGATCTGCTGCAGAAGAGAAATGAGATGATTACCGATTACGCCATTAAATCGGAAAGGGTACACACGGTTACCCAGCTGCTGAAAGCCTATACGCTTTTTGAAAAAAATGTGGAATACGTCATTATGGACAACAAAATCAAAATTGTTGATGAACAAACCGGACGTATTATGGAAGGCCGTCGTTATTCTGACGGTTTGCACCAGGCCATCGAAGCGAAAGAAAATGTGAAAGTTGAAGCGGCTACGCAAACCTATGCCACGGTTACGCTGCAGAACTATTTCAGAATGTATAAGAAACTTGCCGGGATGACCGGTACTGCCGAAACGGAAGCCGGCGAGCTCTGGGATATTTACAAGCTGGATGTTGTGGTGATTCCCACTAACAAGCCCATAGTAAGAGACGACAGGCAGGATTTGGTTTATAAGACAAAACGGGAAAAATATACTGCGGTAATTGATGAAATTGAAAATCTGGTAAACTTAAAAAGACCGTCTCTGGTAGGAACTACCTCCGTAGAAACTTCGGAGTTGTTAAGCAAGATGTTGATGCGGAGGCATATTGATCATAACATCCTGAATGCCAAATTACACTTTAAGGAGGCACAAATTATCAGAGAAGCAGGCCAGGCCGGAAAAGTAACCATTGCCACCAACATGGCCGGTCGTGGTACGGATATAAAGCTGGGGCCCGGTGTGGTAGAAGCTGGTGGTCTGGCCATTATAGGTACGGAAAGGCACGATTCAAGGCGTGTTGACAGGCAGCTGCGTGGTCGTGCAGGCCGTCAGGGCGACCCGGGAAGTTCACAGTTCTATGTGTCGCTCGAAGATGACCTGATGCGTATGTTCAGTTCGGGACGTGTTGCCGGAATTATGGACCGCCTCGGACTGAAAGAGGGAGAGGTTATTCAGCACTCCATGATTACCAAATCCATCGAAAGGGCGCAAAGGAAGGTGGAAGAGAACAACTTTGGTATCAGAAAGCGTTTGCTGGAGTACGACGACATCATGAATTCGCAAAGGGAGGTGATTTATAAAAAACGCCGTCATGCACTCTTTGGCGACCGCCTGGCCGTTGATATTTCCAACATGATGTATGACCTTTGTGAACAGATTGTTTTTGAAAATCAGGAGAAGAGTGACTTTGCAGCCTTTGAGATGCAGGTTTTACGCATTCTTTCTACTGAGTCGGTTGTAAATGCGAAAGAGTTTCTTTCGATGCCGGCTGAAGAGATTACCGAGAAACTCTTTGCAAAAGTTTACAAATCTTATCAACAAAAGCGGGAACGCCTTATCATACAGACTTTCCCCGTGGTGAAAGATGTGTATGAAAATCAGTCGCAATACGAAAATATTGCTATTCCTTTCAGTGATGGGCAAAAACAGGTACAGGTTATTGCAAACCTGAAAAAAGCTGTAGAAACGGAAGGAAAAGAAATTGCCCTGGCTTTTGAAAAAGGTATTGTACTCAACACCATCGACGACGCCTGGAAAGAGCAGTTGCGTGAGATGGATGACCTGAAACAGTCTGTCCAGAATGCTTCCTACGAACAAAAGGATCCGTTGTTGGTTTATAAATTCGAGTCGTTTAACCTTTTTAAAAGTATGATCGAGAAGATCAATAACGAGGTGGTATCCTATCTCATCAGAGGCGATATTTTCAACCCGGATCAGCAAGTATTCAGAGAAGCAAAAATAAACCGTGGTATCGATCGCTCCAAAATCCGTGAGGAACGGGGAGATATGTTGTCGCAGGCGCATGCAGATACACAGGAACACAGGAAACCCCAGCCGATTAAAGTGGCGAAAAAGGTAGGACGTAACGATCCTTGTCCCTGTGGCAGTGGAAAAAAATATAAGAACTGCTGTGGAAGAAATGCTTAACTTTGTCCAGTAACAAAATCTTTCATAATGAAAAGCTATGCCAAACTCTTTCTGATTTCTCTGATGGGTATTGTGATACTCTCTTCAGCCGATTGCAACAAACACCCAGCGGGCCCTCAGATCCATGTATATAGCTACCTCGAACCTATTCTTAATCCACCGGATACCTTTCAGATTGTCTATAATATTAGCACGTATGGCGATAAAATCGCCAATGTAATTTTTAAAGATGATGCCGTTTGGCTTGTCGAAAAACTGGGCGCTGGCAAGGTGTTACTCAAAGCGTTAAGCGATACCTCAACACTATACATAGCTAGCAAAGATACGCTGGCTATGAAAGGCGGAAATCGGTATAATTTTATTGTCAATAATAATAATTATACGGATTTTACCAATTATTTTGTGCAGTTTACAAAGCTGCCCCTCAACTACAGCAGCTTTGAACCAAAGTTTAAGTAGTGTTTGCCAGAAAACGTCTATTTCTGTCCCGATTCAATCGGGACAGGTTGTTACGCTCTCTTTAAGAGTTAATCTTTACATTAGTAAACTCGTAGCGCTCAAAGTTTTGCAAACCCCAAACTCAGGTTGTAAGCTGGAATTACTTGTCTGTCCGTTACCAATTGTGCATTCTGGCAATGAATATGAGGATGGTATACGGTAAAGCCTGTGCTAAAGCTTCGGTACTCAGATACGAAGAAGTTATTTTCTATTCAATAAGCTTGAATATCAGTCACTTTCTGTTTTTGAAAAAATTATTTCACCTTATTTAGGAAAAGGCTTGTCGGACAAATAATTTTTTTTCTACATTTACCGCCAATAAAGGCAAACACTTGAAAAAATTATTTCACATAACTGTTATCTTCGATTCTGACGGCTGTAATCAGTTGGGCTACAGTGTGCTGGTGTCTGCTTTTACCTCCTCCACAACCTCAACCCCCTAGGGGGTTATATCTTTCATATTATTCCATGGGGAAACATTATTCCCGCTTTATTTAACAAAACAGGCATTGGTACGTACCGGGGGTCCTGTTAATTCCTATTAAAAATAGAAAAAAATGAAAGTCTTAAAATTTGGCGGCAGCTCGGTTGCCAACGCTGGAAACATAAAAAAAGTTATCGAGATCGTTAACCAGGAAAAAGATGACGGCCAATTAGTCGTGGTGGCGTCGGCCCTGGGCAAAGTCACCGACCGGCTTGAAGAGAGTGGTAAGATGGCAAGTCTTGGCGACGAGCAATACAAACAAGTACTGAAAATTATTGAAAGCATCCATCTCGGTGTTGTTGATGCACTTTTTCCGCTGAAAGAGCAAAGTGAAATAAAAGCCGGCATAAAAATGATGATGAACGAACTGGAAGATATCTGTCTGGGTATTTTCCTGTTAAAGGAAATAAATCCGACGATATACGATCTGCTGTTGTCTTTTGGCGAACGACTTTCGGGATTGCTGATTTCCAAAGCTATGAATTATTATGGTATCCGGATACACTTGCTCGATGCACGCGAAATCATTTTCACCGATGAAACTTTCGGACATGCACAGGTAAATTTTGAGGAAACAAGGAAGCGTTTTCAGCAACAGATAAGCAACACAAAGGAGCATATTTTTGTTTCCGGATTTATTGCCTCCTCGGTAAATGGCAAACCTACGACGCTGGGGCGCGGTGGCTCCGATTACACAGCGGCTATACTGGCGGCTTCCGTGGATGCTTCTGTATTGGAAATTTGGACTGATGTGGATGGTGTGATGACCGCCGATCCGGCTTTTGTTGAAGGTGCGCTTCCTTTGAAAAAACTCTCTTACAGCGAGCTTATGGAGATGTCTCATTTTGGCGCCAGAGTAGTTTTCCCGCCGAGTATCCAGCCTGTTATGAAGAAAAATATTCCGGTCTGGATAAAAAACACCTTTCATCCAGACGCTCCCGGAACACTCATCGACCGCAACGGAACACCCCACGGAAGCCTTGTAAAAGGGCTTTCTCATATTGAGAATATTGCTTTGCTTACACTTTCGGGTGGTGGAATGGTGGGCGTAACTGGGATTGCTGCCCGCCTTTTCTCGTGCTTGTCACAACAAAAAGTCAATGTTATTTTTATTACACAGGCCTCTTCAGAACACTCTATAACACTGGCTATCAGCCCGGATGATATAAAAGAAGCACGAAAGGCTATTGGTGGTGAATTTGAAACGGAAATAAAACTGGCTATCATTGATGCCTTGCAGGTGGAACAGGAACTCTCCATTATTGCGCTGGTGGGTGACAACATGAAATCGTCGCTGGGACTGAGCGGAAAGGCTTTCGATGCCCTCGGAAAAAACGGTGTGAACATCCGCGCCATTGCACAAGGTTCCACAGAACGAAATATCTCTTTCGTGGTATTGAAAAAGGATGTTACCAAAGCACTCAACGTTTTGCATGAACGGTTTTTTCTTGCCCGCTACAAAAAAGTGCATGTTTTTATGATGGGTGTTGGAAATGTGGGAGGGGCGCTTTTGCAGCAACTTAATGACCAGTATGATTATCTAAAAAAGGAGTACGCACTGAAAATAAAGGTGATAGCGCTGGGTAACAGCCGCCGGATGCTTTTCGATGAACACGCCATAAACTTTAAAAACCGGAAGGAACGACTGCTGACGGAAGGTGAGCCCATGGACCGTGAATTGTTTGTTAGGAAAATGAAAGCGCTCAACCTGCGAAATTCTATTTTTGTGGACAACACCGCCAGTGCAGAAATTGCCGGCCTCTACGAAACTGTTCTCAAAAGTAGTATCAGCGTTGTTGCTTCCAACAAAATAGCCTCATCGGCTTCTTATGAAGCTTATAAGCGGTTGAATGATACTGCTCTGACGATGAAGAAGAAATATCTGTACGAAACCAATGTAGGCGCCGGATTGCCTGTGCTGAAAACCATTAGCGACATGATAAAAAGCGGAGACAAAATTCTACGGATCAAAGCGGTGTTGTCGGGAAGTCTTAACTTCATTTTTAACCATTTTACGGAAGGGGTGAAGTTTTCGGATGTGGTGGTGCAGGCACGGAAGGAAGGTTATACAGAACCCGACCCGCGCATTGACCTGAGCGGAAAAGATGTGATGCGAAAAATTCTGATACTGGCTCGCGAAAGCGGGTATCCTTTGGAGCCTGAAGATGTTGTCATCAATCCGTTTATGCCCGAAAGCCTAATGAACCGGCATTCCGTAGAAGAGTTTATGAAAACATTAAGCCAATATGACAACTATTTTGAGAAATTGAGAAAAGATGCTGCCGGGGTTGGAAAAAAATTGAGGTATGTGGCCGAATTCGATAATGGAAAAGCTGTGGTGGGATTGCAGATGGCTGATGCTTCACAGCCTTATTTCCAGCTCGATGGGAAAGACAACATCGTGCTTATCTATTCGCAACGTTACGACGAACAGCCACTAGTCATCAAAGGAGCTGGGGCAGGGGCGGCTGTAACAGCTTCCGGCGTTTTTGCAGACATTATTTCCATTGTAAATCAATAAATTGACGAATATGAAAGAAGTTACAATTTTTTCTCCGGCAACGGTGGCCAATGTCTCCTGTGCTTTTGATATTATGGGCTTTGCCGTGGAGCAGGCCGGAGACCGGATGACTTTCCGGAAAACAGATGAAAATGGCATTCGCATTATGATGAAAAACTACAGGGAACTCCCTTCCGAGCCAGAAAAGAATGTGGCCGGTGTGGTGGCGCTGGCCATGCTCGAAAAGAGTCAGCCCGGCTTTGGTATTCTCATCGAAATGGAAAAAGGTATCCTTCCGGGAAGCGGCATGGGATCCAGCGGTGCCAGTGCCGGCGGAGCTGCTTTTGGCGTCAATAAACTGCTCGGCGAACCATTTGGAAAAACAGAACTGGTACAGTTTGCTATGCTGGGTGAAGCGCTGGCTTCAGGTGTGGCGCATGCTGATAATGTGGCGCCTAACCTGTTCGGTGGCTTTACGCTGGTGCGTAGCACCGCACCCCTCGACATAATCCCTCTGCATACCCCGGAAAAGCTCTCGGTAAGTCTGATTCACCCATTGATTGAAGTGAAAACTAAAAATGCGCGGAATATCCTGAAGAAATCCCTTCTGTTAAAGGATGCTGTGACACAGTGGGGCAATGTGGCCGGACTTATCAGTGGGCTTTTCATGGAAGATTTCGGACTGATAGCTCGTTCGATGCATGATGGTATTGTGGAGCCCGTCCGCTCCATGCTCATTCCGATGTTTGATGAACTCAAACAGACTGCATTAGATGCTGGTGCCCTCGGATGTAGTATTTCAGGATCGGGACCTTCTGTTTTCGCCCTATCGTCTGATTTGGCTACAGCCGGAAAGGTAACTGAAGCCATGCGGAAAGTTTATGCCGGTAGGGATATGCCTTTTGAGACATTTACATCCGGTATTGGTAAACAGGGGTGCCGTGTGTTGAGCTAGAAAAAAGAGTTTAAATTTCTATCGAAAGTTATAAGGAATAATGAATACCGATTAGCGACTTTTGATTTAAGAAGTGGAGTGCTATACTTCTAAATTTTTTATTCGTTAATCGTTATTCGAAATTAAAGAAAATAATAGTTGGGAAAATAGTCCTGCTCATTTGGATTCCAAATCCGAATATATTGAGAAAGAAAGATATATCATCCTGGCCAAAGAAAGATTTGATAAACGAAAAATTAATATTTGAAATCAGACAAAATGAAATATTACAGTACAAACCACAAGTCAGAAAATGTATCCTTTGAAAAAGCGGTGTTGCAAAGTATGGCTGGAGACAAAGGGTTGTATTTTCCGGAGAGAATTCCGGTTCTTCCCGACTCCTTTTTCAGTGCTCTTCCGGGAATGTCGCTGAGCGAAATAGGCTTTAATTTCCTGAAGCCTTATGTTGCCGGCGCTTTACCGGATGCTGAGCTGAAAGGTATCATGGAAGATGTTTTTTCTTTTGATATTCCGCTGGCGGAGGTGGGGCCTGGCAAATATGCTTTAGAACTTTTCCACGGCCCTACGCTGGCTTTTAAAGATGTGGGTGCTCGGACGCTGGCACGTTTTCTGTCCAAATTTTCAACAACCAATAAAACAACTATTCTTGTGGCTACTTCAGGTGATACGGGTAGCGCCGTGGCTCATGGCTTTTTTGATATGCCCAATATCGATGTGGTGGTATTGTTTCCTAAAAACAAAGTTAGCAAACTTCAGGAAAAACAGTTTACCACCCTGGGAAAAAACATCATGGCGTTGGAGGTGAACGGGAACTTTGATGACTGCCAACGGATGGTAAAAGCTGCTTTTGTTGATGATGGATTGAAAAAGCGGATGTACTTGTCCTCGGCTAACTCCATCAATATTGCCCGGTTGTTACCCCAGGCTATTTATTATTTTTACGCTTTTGGTCAGCTTAAAAGCAGAGAAAAGCCTGTCGCCATTTCCGTCCCGACCGGAAATCTCGGCAACCTTACTGCCGGATTGCTGGCCAAAAAATCAGGAC
>CAYYOW010000057.1:12369-14137 GCA_964473395.1 uncultured Lentimicrobiaceae bacterium
CCGACCGGAAATCTCGGCAACCTTACTGCCGGATTGCTGGCCAAAAAATCAGGACTTCCCGTGGCCCGTTTTGTGGCTGCTGCTAACCGGAACAATGTCTTTCAGGAATATCTGGAAACGGGTATGTTCCGGTCACGGCCATCGGTTCCCACACTTTCCAACGCTATGGATGTGGGAGATCCCAGTAATCTCGTCCGTATTAGGGAATTATATAACCACTCTTTTGAAGCTGCCAGAAAGGATATCAAGCCATATCATTTCTCTGATGAGGAGACCCGCCGTGCAATAGCAGATGTTTACCACCGGACAGAGTATGTTCTAGACCCGCATGGTGCAGTGGCTTATCTCGGATTGTCTGCTTACATGAAAGAAAAAAATGTTACGGGAATATTTCTGGAAACAGCCCATCCGGCAAAATTTTACCAAACTGTGGAGCAGGAAATTCCTGCGAAAGTGGAGATGCCCCAACGATTGGCAAAAAGCCTGCATCTCCCGAAACAATCTGTGGAAATTGGTAACCGGCCGGAGGATTTGAAAAGGTTCCTGCTGGAACGGTAACGCATTGTCGTAGTACCTGGTATTGTTGAGGGTTGAGCTTTTCGGCCCATTCTTTTTCATCGTGTTTTACTTTTGTCATAGTCGTCTCTTTGTCTTGTCCCAGGGCGTTTGAAAACATAAAAATTACAGTAAGGAAAAGTAGTATCTTTTTCATAAGCTTTGTCAAAAATAGTTATTTCGGCTGGTTTTACCGTCATGCCCCTTCCAACTGCATTTCGTACAAAACGTCCTGTTTTCATTTCCCTAAATAATTCTACTTTTACAAGCCGAAAAGACGAAGTGACGTAGAGTGAAAAAAGAAGTAGCTGAATATGGTAAAACAAAAAAAATCATTGTATAATAAGACTGTTCCCAAGTTTATAAGAAGACCCGTTCGTAACCGGCAACTCAAAAAAACTATCCTTGATTATTATTCCTCTCTCCCTGCGGAGTCTGTCAATGAAGAAGAAATAGCTGCTCTTAATTTCCTTAAACATAATAAACTGTGTGTTTTTCCTTACCCGTTTCAACACAATTATAAGCGTGAAAATATTTCAGTATATCAAGATGATGTATTGGGTCTAAAATATATTTTGACCGAAGGGAAACGCTTATATTTCAGGCGAAAATCCTCTTCGCGTGGAATAAGGAGGAACTACAATTACTTGTTGATGGAGCAGGATTTAAACTCTCCCCATCGTTATCTGAATGATAATTTTGATGTTGAAAACAACGACATATTGGTTGATGTGGGTGCCGCTGAAGGTAATCTGGCGCTGTCAGTAATAGAAAAGGTTAATAAAGTGTATTTGTTTGAAACCGATGAAAACTGGATTGAAGCGCTAAAAGCCACTTTTGCCCCCTGGAAAGACAAAGTTGAAATTATCAACAAGTTTGTTTCGGATATAAATGATGAGAGAACTGTTTCACTGGATCAATTTTTTAAAGATCGTGAGAAATACTCTTTTTTGAAAATTGATGTGGAAGGAGCTGAAAATGAAGTCCTGAATGGATGTGAAACGTTTCTGTCTTCCAATGTGCCGTTAAAAATTGCGGTATGTTGTTATCATAAACCTAATGATGAACATCTGTTTAATGAACGATTATTGAAGAGAGGTTTTTCTACCTCCTTTTCTCACGGCTATATGATTTTTGATGAACCTAAAACTTTTTCCCCTCCCTATTTGCGAAAAGGTGTTCTCCGGGGTGAAAAAACTGCAGGTTAATATGG
>CAYYOW010000058.1:0-8362 GCA_964473395.1 uncultured Lentimicrobiaceae bacterium
TTTCGGGCGAAAAAGATGGAAAGAAGCTTTTTACCACCGTTATTGTGGAGAGTGGAACACCGGGTTTCCGTCGTGTTGTCATGCACAACAAAATGATGTGGCGCGCCTCCGATACTTCGGAGCTTTATTTTGATGATGTACGCGTACCCAAAGAAAATCTGCTGGGGAAAGTGGGCGAAGGCTCACACATCATGCTGCACACGCTCGATGGGGGACGCCTTTCTATTGGTGCCATGGGGCTGGGATTGGCTCAGGGTGCTTTCGAGATGGCGTTGAGCTATGCTAAAGAGCGAAAACAATTCGGCAGACCGCTGACTAAATTTCAGATTAACGCTTTCAAGCTGGCCGACATGGCGCTGAAAATTGAGCTGGGACGTAACCTCCTTTACAAGGCCTGCTGGCTGAAAGACAGCGGAAAGCCTTACTCTAAAGAGGCTGCCATGTCGAAACTCTATTGTTCTGAAATTGCCCGCGAAGTGGCTGACGAAGCCGTACAGATTCATGGCGGTTATGGTCTTATGAAAGATTATGATATTGAACGGTTCTATCGCGACCAGCGACTGCTGCAAATCGGTGAGGGAACTTCTGAAATCCAACGACTGGTCATTTCCCGCCAAATTGGATGTTAATGATATAAACAAAAAAATTGCATTATGAATAAAGTGGTAAAAAATGCATCGGAAGCTATTCGCGACATCGGGGACAACATGACACTGATGCTCGGAGGCTTCGGATTATGCGGTATTCCTGAAAAAACTATTCAGGCTTTGCACGACAAAGGAGTAACGGGGCTGACCTGCATCTCGAACAATGCAGGAGTGGACGGCTTTGGCTTGGGAGTTTTACTGGAACGCCATCAGATAAAAAAGATGATTTCATCCTATGTGGGTGAAAATGCCGAGTTTGAGCGACAACTGCTTTCTGGCGAGCTGGAGGTAGAGCTGAATCCGCAGGGAACACTGGCTGAACGCTGCCGGGCGGGAGGTGCCGGAATTCCAGCTTTCTTTGTCCCAGCTGGTTACGGAACCGAAGTGGCCGAAGGTAAAGAGGTACGTGAGTTTGATGGTAAAATGTACCTGCTTGAAACGGCTTTAACAGCTGATTTTGCACTGGTGAAAGCATGGAAGGGCGATACTGCCGGTAACCTGATCTTTCGCCATACTGCCAACAACTTTAACAACATGATGGCCATGGCCGGAAAAATTACTATTGCCGAAGTGGAAGAGCTGGTGCCGGCAGGTGAGCTGGATCCCAACTGCATCCATACCCCAGGCATCTTCGTACAGCGCATTTTCCAGGGTGAGAATTACGAAAAACGGATTGAGTTTGAAACAACGAATGATTAAATTGAACCTTTTAAATTAATATCATGAGTTTAGATAAAAACGGTATTGCCAAAAGAATTGCTCAGGAGCTGAAAGATGGCTATTACGTCAATCTGGGAATTGGCATTCCCACGCTCGTAGCCAATTTTATTCCCGAAGGAGTGGAAATGGTGCTGCAATCGGAAAACGGACTACTCGGCATTGGTCCTTTTCCCACCAAAGAGAAGGTTGACGCCGACCTGATAAATGCCGGAAAACAGACTGTAACCTATACCAAAGGAGCGGCCTTTTTCGACTCGGCCACCAGCTTTGCCATGATTCGTGGCGGTCACATCGACCTTACCGTGTTGGGTGCCTTTCAGGTAAATAACCGGGGAGATATTGCCAGCTGGAAAATTCCGGGCAAAATGGTAAAAGGGATGGGCGGCGCCATGGACCTGGTGGCATCGGCCAGAAACATCATTGTAGCCATGACCCACACAGACCGGAAGGGAAACCCAAAGTTGCTGAATGAATGTGATCTGCCACTTACCGGCGTCAGCTGTGTAAAGCGGATTGTTACCGACCTTGCCGTGGTAGATGTTACGCCGCAAGGCTTCAGGCTGGTGGAGCGGGCTCCCGGTGTAAGCGTAGAAGAAATTGTAGAAAAAACGGAAGCACCGCTACTGGTTGATGGCGAAATTCCTGAAATGAAACTTTAATTTATTCACCTTATAAATTCTATTATTATGTATGACTTTGAAAGCTGGGGAAATCATATAATTGTAATTTTCCCCATAATTGCAGTCCTGACCATTTTGCAAATTGTTGCTACCTGGCGCATTTACGAAAAAGCAGGACAGCCCGGCTGGGCATCCATTATCCCCTTTTACAACTTTTATGTGTTGTTGAAAATTGTGGGAAAACCGGACTGGTGGCTTATCTGGATTTTTATTCCCCTTGCCAATATTGTCGTTGGCATTTGGGTTGTCAATCTGCTGTCCAAAAGTTTTGGGAAAAATGTAGGTTTTACGCTTGGCCTGATTTTTCTTTCCTTCATTTTCTATCCCATACTGGGTTTTGGCAATGCGGAGTACCAGGGAACAGCAGGCAAACCGAAGGTGACCAATATTAACGTTTAAACACTAATTTTCGGGAGCAATTAGCTTAAATCCAACGCTGTGAACGTTTAGTAGCTCCACCTTTGGATCGTCTTTCAGATATTTTCTGAGTTTGGTGATATAAACATCCATGGAGCGCGCATTGAAATAACTGTCATCACCCCAAATCCTGGTTAAAGCAGCCGAGCGGTCTAATACCTCATTCAGATTATCGCACAGCAGTTTGAGTAGATCCGCTTCTTTAGAGGTGAGCTTAGTCTCTTTTTCCCCTATTTTTAGCATCTGGTAGTCATAATTGAAAATGTATCTTCCAAAATTATATACAGGATCCAGATGATTATGGCCTCCTTGTTCCACACGACGCAAAATAGCATGAATCCGCAACAGCAACTCTTCCATACTGAAAGGTTTGGTCAGGTAATCATCTCCTCCTATTTCAAATCCCTGAATTTTATCTTCCTGCATTACTTTGGCTGTCAAAAACAGTAACGGGATTTTTTTATCTAACTTCCGAATCTCTTTTGCCAACGTAAAGCCATCCATCACAGGCATCATGATGTCTAAAATGGCAAAGTCGAAATTACCTTTTTTAAAGGTATCCAAAGCAATTTTTCCATTCTCACATAGTGTAGCTTCAAATCCTTTGGCCCCCAAATATGATTTTAAGATGTTACCGAGATTCTTATCATCTTCAGCAAGTAGTATATTAATTTTTTTATCCATGACTTACTTTATTTTCGTTTGGTAAATATATATGGAAAACGGAACCCTTCTCCAGTTCCGAATCAACTGTTATCTTTCCTTTGTGTTGTTCAACAATAGCTTTTACATAACTTAGTCCCAATCCAAAACCCTTGAAATTGTGTATATTACCGGTGTGGACACGATAAAGTTTATCGAAAATTTTGCTTTGGTTTGCCTTGCTGATACCAATGCCGTTATCGGCAATGTCCACCAAAATACCATCCCGAAGATTCCTGGTACTCAGTTTGATGACCGGAGCGTTGAGATTATATTTTATGGCGTTGTCGAGCATGTTCACAAAAACATTGGTCATATGCACACGGTCTGCAAAAATCATGCTGCTTTCTGCACTTTGCGTCAATATGATTTTTCCTCCCTTACTTTCGGCGTTAATTTTTTTACCATTTATGGCATTTTGCAGGATTTCGTGTAAATCCAGTGTCTCTTTGTGTAGTTTTAGCCTGCCGCTTTCAATGGTTGCCGAACGCAGGATATGTTCAGCCATTGTTCTAAGCCTTTTGTTTTCCTCATCAATCACGCTCACATAACTGTTGTAAACCTGATCTGACTTTTGAACATCTTTGTCCCTCAAAGCTTCGCACACCAGCGAAATGGTGGAAATAGGCGTTTTGAATTCGTGAGTCATATTATTAATGAGGTCGTTTTTCATCTCCGAAAGCTTCTTTTGCCGGTTGATCACCACGATACTAAATGAAAACGAACCGATAATGATAAAAAACAGCCCAAGCGAAACGAACAAAAGCTTATAAAGTTTCTTCAGTATAAAAAGGTGCTCCTGTGGAAAATAGATGAGAAACTTTAATGGGAACTGGATATTATTGCCCAGCGGCGACAGGTTATATACAAAGCTATTGCTGAGAAGCTCTGTTGGATATTTCCCTGTTTTTTGCAGAATCATGGCATTGGTAATGGGTTTGTAAATGCCAAATTCATATTTCGTTTTTATATTTTTCTTCGACAGGGAGTTTCTAATGAGAGAATCAATGAGATTTTTGTGTTTGGAAAAGAAATTGAGGTCATCCGGTTGATGAAATTTTGAAAAAAGTTGCTGATACTGATTGCTCAGCACCATCCTTTTCTCCAGTAGTTGGTTTAAATCGTTGGCATTGTTAAGAGTTAAAGACTGTGAAGCAATGTCGCGGTTTAGAGAATCAAAAAGGGCAAAAGCATTCAGGTTTTTACGATAAAACTCTTTCGAGTTCAAATAATATGCCTGATATCGAAGCTTATCGATAGTGAAAACCACCCGTTGCATAGCCATGTTCACATCCCGGTTAAAGACAGCCTGCCGCACCTGCACAGCATTCCTTATCCAGTAAACCTGAATGGAAAGCAACCCGATGCTTGATAACGAAACCAAAATAATAATAATTACTGTCAGCCTTTTATTCATAAGGCAAAATTAACCCTTCATTTGATTGAAACAGAACCTTTAACAAATATTAACAAGATTTTTTTTATTTTTTTACTTGACAATATAAAAAATCGTTGTATATTTGCAGCGAACAATAGCAAGGGTAAATTTTCATAATTTTTTTTGCTTTGTTTAAAGGGTTTTCATAATTGTTGGTTTTTGAGAGGTAACCGTCCTGGTTGCCTCTCTTTTTTTGTATTATCTTAGCCATCTTTTATTTTATACCATGATAAAACCGGAAACCATACAGAAAATTTTTGATGCTGCCCGTATTGAGGAGGTAGTAAGCGATTTTGTAACTCTCAGGAAACGAGGTGTTAACTATATAGGGCTTTGCCCTTTTCACAACGAAAAAACACCTTCGTTTACTGTTTCGCCTGCCAAAGGTATTTTCAAATGTTTCGGTTGTGGTAAAGCAGGCAACACTGTGAAATTCATCATGGAGCATGAACATTACTCTTATCCGGAGGCTCTGAAATATGTGGCAAAAAAATATGGTATTGAGGTGGAAGAAACCGAACTTACCACCGAGGAGAAACAGCAAATGGATGAGCGCGATGGGCTGTTTGCGCTTAATACATTTATCTCCAATTATTTCCAGGACATGCTTTCCAACAGCGAAGAGGGAAAAGCCATTGGCTTGACATATTTTAAAGAGCGTAATTTTCTGGAAGCAACCATAAAGAAATTCCAGCTGGGCTATGCCTCTGACGAATGGGATGCCTACTCAAAACATGCTATTGCCAATGGCTACAGCAAAGAAGTTTTGGTGAAAACGGGGCTTTCCATCGACAAGGGCAACCGGCTCATGGACCGTTTTCGCGGCCGGGTGATGTTTCCCATTCATAACCTTACCGGAAAGGTGATCGGTTTTGGCGGGCGAATTCTCTCCAAGGAAAAATCCACGGCCAAGTATGTAAATTCACCTGAGTCTGACATTTACAATAAAAGTAAGAGCTTATATGGGATTTTCTTTGCCCGTAACGCTATTGTAAAGCAGGACAACTGCTTTCTTGTGGAAGGTTATACGGATGTAATCTCACTTCATCAGGCTGCTATTGAGAATGTGGTGGCATCTTCGGGAACTTCGCTGACGGTAGATCAGATAAAACTTATCAAAAGGTTTACTCCGAACATTACGATTTTATACGATGGTGATGCAGCCGGTATAAAAGCCTCTTTCCGAGGCATCGACCTGATTTTATATCAGGGTATGAACGTGAAAATTGTCCTTTTCCCGGAAGGAGAGGATCCTGACTCGTACGCGCGTAGCCACACCGGTTCCGAGCTGGAGGACTTTATTAAAAAGGAAGCCGTTGATTTTATCAAGTTCAAAACCCGGTTGCTTCTTGACGAGACCCTCGGCGACCCGACTGCCAAAGTAAAGCTCATTAAGGAGATTGTCCAGACCATAGCCCATATTCCCGATGCCATACACCGGACTGTTTACATCCAGGAGTGTAGCAACCTGATGGAAATTCCCGAGCAAACTCTGATGAATGAGCTAAACAAACTGCTCAGAGAGAAATACCGGAAAAGCCTGCGTCAGCAGCCCGAACAGGAAATTGCTGTGGAAACCGGAATAAAAAAACGGGCTGCGGAACAAATGGAAATTAATCCGTTCGACATTAGTGAACATGAAAAGCAGGTGATAAGACTCATTTTGCTTTATGGTGCCGAAAAAATAACTATCCGCGAAATTATTCAGGATGAATTGGGCGAAGAGGTGGAAGGAGAACACGAAGAATCGGTGGCGCAATATATTCTGCAAAATCTGAAGGACGATGGTATCCGGTTTGAAAATGATACTTATAACCGTATTGTGGATGAGGTGAAGGCTTTTCTGGAAGGAGGAAATCTTCCTGATGAGCACTATTTTGTTCATCATCCCGATGAGAAACTGGCCTCTGTAGCTATCAGCATCATTGCTACGCCGTATGAATTAAGCACAAACTGGGAAAAAAACAAAATTTATGTAAAACAGGAAGAAGATGACCTGTTGAAGACAGTCATCACAACCCTGAACCCTTTGCGTACAAAGCTTATTAGCAGGCATTTAAATGAACTTCGCGAAAAGATGAAAACATCAAATGATGAAGGAGAAATTTTCATTCTCCAACAGCAGTTTTTTGAGTTGAAAAAGGTCGCTAATGAGATAGATCATGAGCTAAAACGACCTTTTGACTACTGATATTGATCGCACTTATGCCTTGAATGTTTGCCCAAGATCTTTGCCGGTTTCAAAATAATGTCGAAACACGTAAAGTAACGGATGCCATCGGTTCGTGTCGATAAAATCAGATCCGGGAATTATGATATCCTCGTGAGCATGGACTTTTAACACCTGAATTTCTATTATAGAGAATGTGTCCGGGCGCTCAGCAGGCCACTCGCCGCCAGGCCTGTGTGTAGCTACAACCTTCCCCTCTATCTGAATTGGGCACTCATCAATCCTGGGAGGCTTAACGGTTTCCGAGGGTATAGGTGTAAAACCACTTTGCTCAAATTTATCTTTCACATATTCATATCCTATTTTGACCTTATACGAAGGTACCGGATTCCGACCTGTGGAGCGTCCAATCTTTTCTACCAAAGGCCATAACGATGCGGATGGAAAATTAATAACGCACTCCCTTTCACGAAGTATGTTCTCATGGCCCTGACTGGCGGTAGCCATGCCACACACGAACCTGTCGAAGAGTGCCCAGGCAGAAGACAGCGGTGAAATATTAGCCGTACCATCTTCATTGCGTGTCGTCATCAGTACGACCGGAGTTCCAACATAGAGGACAGGTGGACGCACTGTCTTATATTTTATGTGGGATACGGGTTTGCCGTTCATTCTGCCTCTCCTTTCTAATATTACTTTTTACGCACTAACGCCAAGTTAGCAAGCACACTCTTTTTACGCATCGGCTTGGGATTTCTGTTAGCAGTCTTTATTACGTTTCAATTATTTTAGCTCCGATTAACTCTTCGTCCACCGGGGGCTCAAAGAAATCTTCTATAAAATCGAACATTTCAGGTGTTACTTCAATAGAAAAGGTTTTACCTTTTCCTGCATTTCTTTCTATCACCCTGTTTCTTCTCGTGTCTTTGTCGGCAGTTACATAATAAAGTTGAAGGTCAACATTACTCTTGACAGCCTTTTGTCGGATAATATCCCGCTGTTCTTTGTTTACTGCTGCACCATCAAGAACAATACTTATGCCCTGTGCTAATAATTGAATACATATAGTCCAAATTTGGTCACGACAAAGCTGGTATTTTCCGGATGCCCAGCCAAACACCAGCTCAACAGGTGCGCCAATCAAGTTCCTCGGAGCACCCGGAACGAAGAGTTTATTAAGCCATTCATCCTCTGAAAATCGTATTGCTCCATGCTCGTTGGCTATTTTGTGGGCAAAAGTAGTTTTACCTGCCCCAATGGGTCCGCATATCAGATGAATCATTAGGTTTCTTTTATTTTACTGCTAACTACTAAACAGACTGCGATATTGCAGCCTTGTTAACCATTAGGTTTCCATTAAACATCTTAATTAATAAATAGTGATGAAATACATGGTTTGTATAAACAAAGCAAGGCATCATTTTGTGATTAGACAACAAAGTTAAAAAAGAAATGGTAAAACCAGGAATGTATCCAAAAAGATTTCAGTTTTTTTGATAACTCAAAGAAAAACGCATAGTCAATTTTTTGCATTGAAGTCTGTCTTGTATATTAAGGGGGCATCTGCACCCCTGTTTTTTACGCCATA
>CAYYOW010000058.1:8462-14127 GCA_964473395.1 uncultured Lentimicrobiaceae bacterium
TGAAGTCTGTCTTGTATATTAAGGGGGCATCTGCACCCCTGTTTTTTACGCCATAACAAAACACCCGTTAAATATAAAACGAAGATATAAGTACATGACAAAGCTTATACCGAGCTCCGGTTATTATCGACGAATATCATGATTTCACTGCTTTTGTATCGGGAAGTTGTTAAATACTGTCAACGTTTCTCAGGTATTGATGTGTTGAATTTGCCCGAAAAGCTATAAAATTCACCGGTTGGTTTAATAATTGTTAATTTTTATCAGTGTGAGACAGGCGCTACGCAAACGTTATTTTAGGTTGTTTACATTTTAACAATGGAATAGCCATATTTCATTAATCTTTATACTTTAAATCTTTACGATCCAGTATAAATAACTGTGTCCTAGTTTTTTATTAACGTATATTCTCTTTTTTGGTAATGAATTTATGATTATTTACTTAAAACTACCATTATTCTTGTACGTAGAACTTATATTTTTATCCCCAAGAATTTGATTGAAGATGAACCGCTTACAACTGATACAAAATAACTACTTAAATAAAAGTGCTGTTTACAAGAAAGCAGGTCTGCTTTTTTTACAGCAATTTTTTATTATTACTTCACATCTTGGCCGTTGGCAAAATTTCTTTCACTACCGAAATAATTCACAACAACAAACTATTTTAATAGAATAGGCTTTTTATATAATAAATGAATTTTATTAAAAGGCTTATGAATTTTTTCGTAAGCCTTTTTTGTTTTAATCAAATAAAAACACAATGAAAAAAGCTTTTAAGAGTCGTACGGAGAAACCCGGGTATAGGGCGTCATTATTTCGTAAACATCACAAGATCAGAAAGTTTTCATCAAAATACTTAATTGTTAATTAAAAAATCTTTTATCATGAAAAAAAATCTTTACTTATTTGTGCTACTATTCTTTGTAGCAGGTTCCGTTTTTGCACAAGCCATAAAGGTTAGTGGAACCGTAACAACCGGGAATGGGAAAACCTTACCAGGGGTTTCTATTCTCATAAAAGGGACAACCCAGGGGACAATTACAGACCTTCATGGGAGATACAGTATTAAGGTGAATAAAGGTGCTGTTTTACAATTTTCGTACATTGGTTTCGACACGCAGAAAGTCACTGTTGGTAATTTTGCTGTTATCAATGTTGTTATGAAGTCCGGAGTTTCGCTAAATGAGGTTGTTGTTACAGGAACCAGGTTTGGTGGCAGAACCGCCCTCGAGACTGCCGTGCCTGTGGATATTATAAATGTAAAGGCCATTAAAACGGTTGTGTCACAGACCGGCCTTGCACAGTTAATGTCTTATGCAATTCCCTCGTTCACATCAAATGTTCAAGCCATTGAGGATGGTACTGATGAAGTAGACCCTGCTTCCTTACGTGGCCTCGCCCCCAACCAGGTATTGGTGTTAATTAATGGTAAAAGAAGACATCCTTCTTCGCTGATTAATATAGCAGGTTCTTCTGCCGATGGTGGTGTTGGAACTGATTTAAACGCTATTCCGGCAGAAGCCATCCAAAGTATTCAGGTTTTGCGTGACGGTGCTTCAGCACAGTATGGATCCGATGCCATCGCCGGGGTTATAAATATTATTCTAAAAAAGAATACCCATGGTCTCACATACAATATTACGCAAGGAACTTATGCATCAAAAAATTCAAATGCGCTTACAGGTGGCTTCGATGGTCCTTCCACTAATATAGGTGCCAACTATGGAGCCGGCATCGGAAAAAGAGGAGGATTTATAAATCTTACAGGTGAATTTTCCTACCGCGATTATTACAACCGTATGAAAAGCTTTACTGGTAACATTTTCAATGGTTACAACGCAATTGAATGGCAGGCTCACCAAGCTGGGGCCAATATTTCAAACTTGTCGCTGGCACAACTCAAACAGTATTCACAGTTATCTTCGGTGTTCAGCCCGGCCTTAAAAAGCCAGCTCAATAATGCCGGATCAATTGATGCCGTTCGTTCACTGCTGGAAGACGGCAACGGAAATCCAATAGATTTTACCGACGCCGAATTGGCCGAAAGAGGACAAACACGTGCAGATTATAAAATGGTTGTGGGACAATCAGCCATCAGAGGTGGTAAATTCTTTGCAAATATGTCAATTCCGGTCGGTAAACACGGAACTGAGATATATGCTTTTGCAGGTGCCAGTTACCGTCATGGAGATGACCCTGAATTTTACAGACTTCCTGACCAGGCAAGAACTTATACCCCAATGTATATTAATGGTTTTCTTCCTCACTTACTCACCGATATTAGAGATAAATCTCTAACGATGGGTATTAAAGGTAAATCCAGAGGCTGGAACGTCGATTTCAGTAATACATTCGGAGGCAACAGCATGCGATATACAGTCGTACATTCGTCGAATGCTTCGCAACTAGGAGCTTCACGTACCAGCTTCGACGCTGGAGGATTTGCCTCTTCACAAAGTACGACCAACCTTGATGTGAATAAGCATTTTGCCAATATTATGTCGGGCTTAGACGTTGCCTATGGAGCTGAATTCCGCTTGGAAAGCTATCAGATTTTTGCCGGAGAAGAAGCCTCCTATGCTACTTATGATACTCTGGGACAGGTAATTACATCATCGCGCCAGGTAGCACCTGTTGATTTTTTCGGAAGATCACGTCCGGGTGGTGCACAGGTATTTCCTGGTTTCCAGCCAGCTAACAAGTTGCTGAAATTCAGAAACAGTATCGCTGGCTATGCGGATGTAGAAGCTAACTTCTCTAAAAAGTTTATGCTTGATGGCGCCATACGTTACGAAAATTACAGCGATTTTGGTTCCACAATCAATGGTAAGCTGGCCGGACGATACAGTATAACTAAGGATATTAATCTTCGTGCCTCCGTTAACACTGGTTTCAGAGCACCGTCCCTGCAACAGATGTACTTTAACTCAACATCTACACTCACAAGTACCTCTGCGGCTCTCGTACAGGTAGGCCTGTTCTCAAACGATAGTAAGGTGGCACACTTACTTGGTATTCCGAAACTTAAACAGGAAGTTTCACAAAGTATTAGTGCCGGCTTTACAGCAAATATTCCCTCACTGTCTCTTAAAATGACCGTAGACGGCTACTTTATTGCTATTCAAAACAGAATCGTTTTAACCGGGCAGTTTAGTGCTACTACCCCTAACCTGGTTCCGTTGTTTCATCAAGCTGGTGCCAAACTGGCAACATTTTTTACCAATGCTATTGATACCCATTCAAGAGGGCTTGATATAGTTTTGGAAAACAACCTGATACTGGGAGAACATGTGCATTTGAAAAATACCTTATCAGGAACTTTTTCAAGAACAATAAGGGTTGGCAATATTCATGCGTCTAAAATATTGGAAAAATCGGGTCAGGCAGATGTTTATTTTGGCAAGTTGTCTAAAATCTATCTTGAAAGCACAACGCCTCACACGAAAATTAACCTTAGTAACCTGCTTTCTGTGAAAAACTGGTACTTTTTCCTGAGAAATAATTATTTCGGTTCCACCACTTCAGCGGTTGACCCCGATTTCACACAAATATTTAGCCCGAAAGTGATTACTGACTTTTCGGTAGGATATAACTTCACCCACAATTTAAGCTTTACCCTGGGTGCAAGTAATATTTTTGACGTCTATCCTGACAGAGCACTTGCACACAACACGCTTAATGGTAGGTTTTTATGGGCATGGAGATCTATACAGTTCGGTACTGGAGGTAGGTATATTTTTGCCAGCTTGCGTTTCAGTATGTAAGCCGAACCGCTTATTGAAGTTCTTTTAGAAAGGACAACCTCTCTGCTTTTGTGAAGAGGTTGCCCTCTTTTTTATCCTCCAAAAAAAATCCAATTCTGAAATGAACCGGATTTTTGCGTCTCTGCTTCCTGATGGTTATCAGGATAAAATCGGTGCCGGATTGTGGTTTACTTGCTGACTGCCACAGAAAGCTCCGTTTAACTTTTAACAGTTTCAATAGATATTACAGTTTGTAGAAAAATTATTATAATCTCCAAACATTTAATGTTAAAAAATAACAAAATTGAAATATTTTTCTATTTTTGCCCCAAGGATCATAATTATTCATTTAAATTTATTCACTATGAAGAGAAATCTTTACTTATTTATGCTGCTGTTTTTTATAGCAGGATCTGTATTTGCACAGACGGTTCAGGTTACCGGAACCGTAACGAACGGAGAAGGACAAAGCTTACCCGGGGTCTCCATCCTCATTAAGGGTACTACGCAGGGAACCGTCTCTGACACTCAGGGAAAATATGCACTTGAAGTAAAAAAAGGTGCTATTTTACGCTTTTCTTACATTGGATTTGACACACAGGAAATTACTGTTGGTAATTCCAACGTTATTAATGTAGTTATGAAATCAGGTGTTTCGTTAAACGAAGTTGTTGTAACGGGAACAAGGTTTGGTGGCAGAACGGCCATTGAAACAGCCGTGCCTGTTGATGTGATTAATGTAAAGGCCATTAAAACTGTTGTGGCACAGACAAACCTGAACCAGATGCTGAACTATTCTGCACCTTCGTTTACTTCCAATACCCAGACTATTTCGGATGGTACCGATGAGGTTGATCCCGCTTCTTTACGTGGGCTTGGTCCTGATCAGGTGTTGGTATTGATTAACGGGAAAAGAAGACATCCTTCGTCCCTCATTAATGTGAATGGTACATTTGGCCGTGGAAATGTGGGAACCGACCTGAACACCATTCCCGTAGGGGCAATCTCAAGTATTCAGATTTTGCGTGACGGTGCTTCTGCTCAGTACGGTTCTGATGCTATTGCCGGAGTTATCAATATTATTTTGAAAAAGAACACCAATCAGCTTTCTTTTAATGTTACTTCAGGAGCAAATGTTTCCAAAAACGCCAATGCACTTGAAGGTGGAATCGATGGCCCTACGACTGATGTAAGTGCCAATTATGGAATTGGTGTTGGAAAAAATGGTGGATTTATCAACTTTACAGGCGAATTTTCTTACCGTGATTATTACAACCGTATGGGAAGCTATACCAGCGCTATTTTTGATGGCTACAATGCCATTGAATGGCAGGCTTATAAAGCTGGAGCTGATATTTCAGATCTTTCACTGAGTCAGGTTAAACAATATGCTCAGTTGACTTCGGCTTTTGGCCAGTCGCTGAAAAATAATATAAATTCTGCTACTTCACTGGCTGGGGTACGGTCACTGCTGACTGATGCCAATGGAAAACCACTTGACTTTACCACTGCCGAACTTGCCGAAAGAGGTCTGACGCGACACAACTTCATTATGCGCGTTGGGCAATCAGCCTTAAGAGGTGGTAAGTTCTTTGCCAACATGTCAATACCTTTGGATAAAGACGGAACTGTGTTCTATGCATTTGCAGGAGCCAGCTATAGAAAAGGTGATGCCGCTGGTTTCTACAGGCTGCCTAACCAAAACAGAACCTTTACGGCAATCTATATCAACGGTTTCCTTCCCCATATTCTGACTGATATTAAGGACAAATCACTTTCCGTTGGTATCAAAGGTAAGGCCAAAGGTTGGGACGTTGACTTCAGCAACACTTTCGGAACCAACAGTATGATGTACACCGTTGGTCATTCTCTGAATGCTTCACAGCTAAATGCTTCACGTACCAGTTTCAATTCGGGTG
>CAYYOW010000059.1:0-1397 GCA_964473395.1 uncultured Lentimicrobiaceae bacterium
ATGCCGGCTCGTTTCAACGCCATCATCATGCGGTCGATATGATAAAGATATTCGTCCAGGTCTTCCAAAAACAAAATCTTTCCGGTAGTATCAGGAAACGAGCGGCTTCCCATAAGGCTGTATAAAACCGACAGGTTTCCACCTACCAGCATCCCGGAGGCTTTCGCTTTCCGATTAAGCGGATGTGAAACAAACCGGTAATGTGGTTTCTTTCCTTCCAGCGTCTCAAAAAGCGAATCGAGCGCTTCCGCTGTATTGTCAGCAAAATTCAACGGCATAGTGGCGTGCAGACTTTGTATTCCAATGTTTATCAGCTGGTTGTGAAACACAGTGAAGTCGCTGTAACCGGCAAGCCATTTGGGCTTTTTCAACAATGGACGGAAATCTATCCTGTCCATAATACGCACACTGCCGTAGCCACCACGAACAGCAAAGATAGCCTTCACCTCCTGGTTTTCCAGCATTCGTTGCATATCGGCGGCTCGTAGTTCATCGCTACCGGCAAACTGATTTTCAGAAGCAAAAAGGTACTTACCTTTAACCACTTTGTAACCCCGTTTTTCGATGATGGCTATCGCTTTGTTCAGCTCCTGTTCGCTAATTTTCCGAGCCGGAGCCACCAACCCGATGGCATCGCCTTTTTTCAGGAAGGGTGGTGTTATCATGGATGTTATCATTCGCAGTTTAAAAATTTTAAAGGCAACATGACGCGCTTTCACACGCAATCATTAACTTTGCCGAAATTACAGAAAAAAGCAAGATGAGTAAAAATTTCAAGAGATATACTATTACCTCGGCGTTGCCTTATGCCAACGGACCGATACATATCGGTCATTTGGCAGGCGTTTACGTGCCGGCAGACATTTACGCACGCTATCTGCGGTCCAAAGGCAAAGACGTTTTGTTTATCGGCGGCTCGGACGAACATGGTGTTCCCATCACCATCAAAGCACGCAAAGAGGGTGTTTCACCACAAGACATTGTGAACCGTTATCACAACATTATCAAAAAATCTTTTGAGGAATTCGGTATTTCATTTGACGTTTATTCGCGTACTTCGGCACCGGTTCATCACGAAACGGCTTCTGCTTTCTTCAAAAAGCTTTACGCGGATGGTAAGTTTATCGAAAAGACCAATGAGCAGTATTACGACGAAGAAACCCATACTTTTCTGGCCGACCGTTACATCACCGGAACCTGCCCCCATTGTGGCTACGAAAAAGCTTATGGCGACCAGTGCGAAAGCTGTGGCACGTCGCTGAGTCCGCTGGAGCTGATTAATCCCAAGTCGGCACTGAGTGGCAACGTCCCCGTTTTGAAAGAGACCAAACACTGGTATCTGCCGTTGGATCAATATGAAGATTTTCTGAGAGAATGGATTTTGGAAGGTCACAAAA
>CAYYOW010000059.1:1497-14092 GCA_964473395.1 uncultured Lentimicrobiaceae bacterium
CCGTTGGATCAATATGAAGATTTTCTGAGAGAATGGATTTTGGAAGGTCACAAAAACGACTGGAAAACCAATGTTTACGGACAGGTGAAGTCGTGGATAGACCTGGGACTGAAACCGCGTGCCGTTACCCGCGACCTGAGCTGGGGCGTGGAAGTGCCGTTGGATGACACGGAGGGGAAAGTACTTTACGTATGGTTTGATGCACCCATCGGGTACATTTCCGCTTCACGCGAATGGAGTAACCACACGGGTAAAGACTGGGAGCCTTACTGGAAATCGGACGATACCAAGCTGGTGCACTTTATCGGAAAAGATAACATCGTGTTTCACTGTATTATCTTCCCTGTAATGCTCAAAGCCGAAGGCAGCTACATCCTGCCCGACAATGTACCCGCCAACGAGTTTCTGAACCTTGAAAACGATAAAATTTCCACCTCTCGCAACTGGGCAGTGTGGTTGCACGAATATCTCGAAGAATTTCCGGGAAAGCAGGATGTGCTGCGTTATGTGCTTACAGCCAACGCCCCCGAAACCAAAGACAATGACTTTACATGGAAAGATTTTCAGGCGCGCAACAACAACGAGTTGCTGGCTATTTTCGGTAATTTTGTGAACCGTACGTTGGTGCTGACCAAAAAATATTTCGATGGCAAGGTTCCGCCACGCCATGAGTTGCAGAATATTGACAAAGAGACACTGGAAAGTCTGAAAGCTTTTCCCGGAAAAATTGCACAGAGCCTCGACCGTTACCGTTTTCGTGAAGCCCTGGGTGAAATGATGAACCTTTCCCGCCTCGGCAACAAATATCTCACCGACAATGAGCCGTGGAAAATTTTTAAATCCAATCCACAAAGGGTGGAAACCATCTTGAATATCTCACTGCAAATAGCTACTAACCTGTCAATTGTAGCCGAACCGTTTTTGCCTTTCTCGGCAGGAAAACTTCTCGGTATGCTAAATTTAAAACCACTGAAATGGGATGATGCCGGCAGTGCCGACCTTTTACCGGCAGGCCATCAACTGGGGAAACCGGCTTTTTTGTTTGAAAAAATAGAAGATGCCGAAGTGGAAAAACAGGTTCAAAAGCTACTGGACACCAAAAAAGCCAACCAATCTGCTGCTCCGGCAACGCCACAGAAAGAGGGGATCACCTATGAGGATTTTATAAAAATGGATATCCGTACGGGAACTATTATAGAAGCCGAAAAAGTACCCAAAACCAAAAAACTACTGAAGCTGAAAATTGATACCGGTATCGACCAACGGACAGTAGTTTCCGGGATTTCCGAATATTTCAGTCCGGAAGAAATTGTGGGTAAACAGGTGAGTATTTTGGTGAACCTCACTCCGCGTAAACTGCGTGGCATTGAGTCGCAGGGCATGATCCTTATGGCTGAGGACAAAGACGGGAAGCTGGTTTTTGTCTCTCCCACAGAAAAAGTGAGCAACGGAAGTGAAGTGAAATAAAATTCGATAAAATATTTAAAGATAGATAAATGCTGCGGACACACACATGCGGAGAGCTGAGAATTGAAGACATAAATAAAACGGTAACCCTGAGTGGCTGGGTGCAACGTATCCGTGACAAAGGCGGACTGATATGGGTTGACTTGCGCGACCGTTACGGCATTACCCAGCTTTTGCTTGAAGAGGGCAGAAGTGATGCCAAACTCATTGAAGAAGTCAGGAAACTGGGGCGCGAATTTGTCATCCAGGCCACAGGAAAAGTGATCGAACGCATTTCCAAAAACCCGAAAATGGCTACCGGCGATATTGAAATAGACTTGCAGGAAATGACGGTTCTCAACACTTCCAAAACACCTCCTTTTACCATCGAAGACCAAACGGATGGCGGCGAAGAGTTGCGGATGAAATACCGCTATCTCGATTTACGTCGTAACCCGTTAAAAGAGAGTTTAATGTTGCGGCACAAGCTTTCACTGGAAACGCGTAAATATCTTGATAGTCAGCAGTTTGTAGAAATTGAAACGCCGTATCTGATTAAATCCACACCCGAAGGAGCCCGTGATTTTGTAGTGCCTTCACGCATGAATCAGGGTGAATTTTATGCACTGCCACAGTCGCCACAGACATTCAAACAGCTGCTGATGATAGCCGGCTACGACCGTTATTACCAGCTGGTGAAATGCTTCCGCGACGAAGATCTGCGTGCCGACCGGCAGCCGGAATTTACCCAAATTGACTGTGAAATGTCGTTTGTGGAACAGGAAGATGTGCTGAACACCTTTGAAGGGCTTATGCGTTACCTTTTTAAAGAAATCAAAGGCGTTGACCTGCCGCCTCTGCAAAGGATCCCGTTTGAAGAAGCTATGAAACGTTACGGATCGGACAAACCGGATATTCGTTTTGGGATGGAATTTGTTGAGCTAAACGATATAGCCAAAGGCAAGGGTTTTAAAGTATTTGACGATGCGGAACTTGTGGTAGGCATCGTTGCTCCGGGATGTGCGGGATACAGCCGTAAACAGCTTGACAAATTAACTGATTTTGTAAAGCGCCCACAGGTGGGTGCCAAAGGTCTGATTTATGTAAAATACAACGAAGACGGCAGTTTCAAATCGTCGGTGGACAAGTTTTTTGATGCCGGAGTGCTCAAAGTCTGGGCTGAAGAATTTGAAGCCAATCCGGGAGATCTGATGCTGGTTTTGTCCGGAAAAGCTGATACTGTTCGGAAACAACTCAGCGCGTTGCGACTGGAGATGGGTGAGCGGCTGGGCCTGCGCAATCCTCAAAATTATAAAGCGCTTTGGGTAGTTAATTTCCCACTGTTCGAATGGAACGAAGAAGAGCAGCGCTACCATGCCATGCACCATCCGTTTACCTCGCCCAAACCTGAGGACGCTAGCCTGTTGGAAACGGATCCCGGGAAAGTCCGTGCCAATGCCTACGACCTCGTCATCAACGGTGTGGAAATCGGAGGCGGTTCCATTCGTATCCACGACCGCGACATGCAAAAACGTATGTTTAAGGCACTTGGATTTACCGAAGAAGCAGCGCAGGAGCAGTTTGGCTTTTTGATGAATGCTTTTGAATACGGTGCCCCGCCACACGGCGGTGTTGCCTTTGGCTTTGACCGCCTAGCCGCTATGTTTGCGGGCAAAGATTCCATCCGCGATTTTATTGCTTTCCCAAAAAATAACAACGGTCGCGACGTGATGATTGACTCTCCCTCTGTCATTTCATCCGTGCAGTTGGATGAGCTGGGGCTGAAGGTTGTGGAGAAAAAGTAGTCCTGACATCATCCATTTAACAACAAGAGATGTTCCAGTCACATTTTGGACAAATTGCTGCTTTATTGACTGCTGTCTTCTGGACAGTTACGGCTTTGGCTTTCGAAGGTGCTACAAGGCGTGTGGGTCCTTTTGCCGTAAACCTGATTCGCTTGCTGCTTGCCGTGTTGTTTTTAAGCCTCCTGACTTACTTTACACGCGGACTTGTGTTGCCAATGGATGCAAGCGCACACAACTGGATTTGGTTAGGCTTGTCGGGAGTGGTCGGTTTTATCATCGGTGATTACTTTTTATTTTCTTCCTATCCTATTATCGGTTCACGTATGGCCATGTTAATCATGACTTTGGCACCACCGCTGGCTGCTTTTTTAAGTTGGATTGTGCTGGGAGAGACCATGAATCTGCTAGGGTTGCTGGGGATGTTGCTTGTTCTGTCCGGAATTTCTATTGCCATTTGGAATAAACCCGATGGAGGTAAGAAAATTAAATTGAAGTTTCCTGCCCGGGGATTGATTTATGCTTTTATCGGGGCGATGGGACAGGGTGGTGGTATTGTGTTAAGTAAGTATGGTATGGGTAATTACAATGCTTTCGCTTCCACACAAATCAGGGCAATTGTAGCTATTGTGGGTTTTGTACTTCTCATTAGCCTGCTCGGTCGTTGGAAAAATGTGCGCATGACTTTTAGCAACAAGCCGGCGCTGAAGCGTATTGTGCTGGGCTCTTTTTTCGGCCCTTTTTTGGGCGTTTCTTTTTCGTTGCTTGCGGTGCAACATACCGATGTTGGTATTGCCTCCACCCTTATGGCGATGGTCCCGGTTTTTATCATCCTGCCTTCCGTACTCTTATTTAAACAAAAAGTGAGCCTGACCGAAGTTGTCGGGGCAATGTTAAGTGTGGTTGGGGTGGCTTTGTTTTTTGTATAGTATAGCGCTTTGTTAGAACTAATACAAAGATTTATATTCTGTTTTTATCAATACGCCCGCTCATTTCTGCCTTCCACATAATTGATAAAAGCCCTGTTCACCACCTTGTTGCCGCCAGGCGTTGGATAATCGCCGGTGAAATACCAGTCGCCTTTGTGATGCGGAATAGCCTCATGCAGGTTTTCAATGCTTTGGTAAATCACGGCAACTTCCGCTTCCACCTCCGGCGAGGTAACCAGTTGCGCAATTTTATCCGAAATCTGTTGCGGGGTGAAAGGCTTGTAAATCTCTTTCACAGGGTTGACAATCTTTTCTTTTGGCAGGTTCTCCTGTGCTTTGGCCTTAGCATATACCTCATTAATAATATTCTCAATATGATGCTCTTTCAGCAATTCGATGGCAGCACGGAAAGCTACAAAATCACCCAGCCGGGCCATATCGATGCCGTAACAATCGGGATAACGAATTTGCGGCGCCGAAGAAACAATCAGAATCTTTTTGGGATGCAGCCGGTCAAGGATACGGATAATACTTTGTTTGAGTGTGGTTCCACGCACAATGGAATCGTCCAGCACCACCAGCGTATCGATGTTATTGCGAACCACGCCGTAAGTTACATCATACACATGCGCCACGAGGTCGTCGCGTTGTTTGTCGGTGATGATAAAAGTCCGTAATTTGGCATCTTTTACGGCAATGGTTTCGACACGTGGCCTATTTGAGAAAATCACATCTAACCGTTCTTTGGAAAGTTTTCCCGGCTCTGTTAGAATTTTTTCTTTTATTTGTTCGGCGGAAAAATCATTTAACTGTTCAACCAGTCCCTGAAAAGCTACGGAAGCTGTATTAGGAATATAGGAAAAGACCGTGTTCTTCAAGTCGTAATCGATAGCTTTCAGAACAGAACTGCCAAGCAGTTTCCCCAGCATTTTTCTTTCGAGGTAAATATCTTTGTCGGTTCCGCGCGAGAAATAGATTCGCTCGAACGAACAGGATCTTTTGGGTAACGACTCCATGAAAGCTTCGTTGATAAGCTCCCCGTCTTTCCGGATAATCAGGGCATGTGCCGGCTCCAGCTCCCGGATTTTTTCCACCGGAACATTTAAAGCAGTCTGAATGACAGGACGTTCTGAAGCGGCAACCACAATTTCATCATCAGCATAATAAAATGCTGGTCGAATGCCGGCCGGGTCGCGCATCACAAAAGCATCACCGTGTCCCAGCAGCCCGCTGATGACATAACCGCCATCCCAACGCTTGGCAGACTCACGCAATATGGGTAGCAGATCAAGCTTGTTAATGATTTCGTCTGTTGCCTCTTTTTTAGAAACCCCGCTTTTTTTCAATTTCCGGTAAAGCCGTTCATTCTCTTCATCCAAAAAGTGACCAATTTTTTCCAGCACCGTGATGGTGTCGGAAGTTTCTTGCGGATATTGTCCCAACTCTATCAAATGCTCCAGTAGCTCATCGTTGTTTGTCATATTGAAATTACCGGCCAACAGCAGGTTTCTGGTTTTCCAGTTGTTGGCTCTTTTAAGCGGATGAAGATTTTTCACATCATTGCCTCCGTAAGTGCCGTAACGCAGGTGCCCCAGAAAAAGTTCCCCGGTAAAAGCCACATTCTTTTTCAGCCACACTACATCATCGAGCCGCTTCGGATACTGTTGCCGGATGGTTTCCAGCTCATCATACACTTTGCTGAAAATAGTTTTTATGGGCGTAGCACTGTTGGAGCGGATGCGATTGATGTATTTCTCCCCCGGTGGCAGGTCAAATTTTACACAAGCCATGCCGGCGCCATCCTGACCCCGGTTGTGTTGCTTTTGCATTAGTAGATGCAACTTCTGTAGTCCGTAAAGGGAACTTCCGTATTTCCCCTGATAATATTCCAGTGGTTTCAACAGCCTTACCAGCGCAATTCCACACTCATGTTTTATCTGGTCACTCATAAATTTGAAAGATAATTATATCTTTGAATAATTATTCGTCAAAATTATTAAAAATCATGGTACAAATTAGGATGGCGTCAGAAGAAAACCGGGAAATAATTGCTGATTTCCAGATAAAAATGGCCGGTGAAACAGAAGGCCTTGTTTTGGAAAAAGAGACATTGAACGAGGGGGTTATGCACGTGTTGCGCGACCCGGAGAAGGGCAAATATTTCATTGCGGAAGAGGCAGGCAAAGTGGTAGCCTCACTGCTCGTTACCTTTGAATGGAGCGACTGGCGTAACAAGTGGGTCTTATGGATCCAGTCGGTTTACGTGCTCCCCGAGTACAGGAAACAGGGTGTTTTCAAAAATATGTATGCGCATATTAAAAAATGGGCTACCGACGACAGAGAAGTTGCCGGCATACGTCTTTACGTGGACAAAACCAACCTGCGCGCCATAGATGTTTACCGCAAATTGGGTATGGATGGCGAACATTACCGGCTATTCGAGTGGATGAAAGAATAAATTTTGATGCTGTTTTTTAGAGTCTGGCCTTAGGCCAGACAGGTTCCCGTCTCTGGTTCAAACATCCGTTCGTTTCTTTCAGCAGAAATCTATTTACTCTTTTTCCGTTTCCGTTTTTCCCTGTAAAAAGCTTTGTCGGCGATATAAAGCTTTTTATCCACTTCGACATACTTTTTACCGGCTTTGTCCTCGAAGAAGGCAGGTAATTCCAACGTCATCTCCTCCTGTTTTGCCACGGTTTCTTTTATCCCGGCAACCAGCTTATCAGTAATTAAAAAACGGGCGCAAACCCGGTGGGATATGGGACGGACAAACTTTACCGTAGCCTCTTTGTCCCAAACCACATAATCAGGGCCCAACAGTTGTATCAATTGAATCATAAACATGGGATCAAGGGCAGAGTAAGAGCTTCCACCAAAAACTGTTCCCACATAATTCCTTGTTTTCCAGGTTAAATTGATAGAGACGTGGATTTCTTTCCAGTCATTGGAAATAAACCTGACTTTTCCTCCCGAGCAGTGATAAGCAGGAAAAAGATTAAACCCAAACCGTTTTATCCTTGATGAAAAACTTTCTTTTCTATCTGTTTGAAAACATTTCACATGCGTAGATTTTTCATCTTAAACCAAATAAATCTCCAGTAGTTTGGCTTTGCCCGCCGGCAGAAGCTCAATATTGTTGATGACGTTGGGAATTACCACGGCTTCACCCAGTGCGATTTCTTCCTCGCCACCTTCCCATTTCAGACGCGAGTTTCCTTCGACCCCCATGTAAATCACAAAAGAATCAATTTCCTCAAAATCCTTGCTGATGGGTTGGTCGTATTCTAACATATTAGTGGTAAACTGCGGACATTGCACCAGTGAAACGGTTTTATTTTTTTCCGGTTTGTATGGTGTCTTGTAAGTCCCGGCCACCTCGAAATCAATGGCATCCAGCGCTTCTTTGGTATGAAGTTCCCTTTTCATGCCGCCGGTATCAATACGGTCCCAGTCGTAGATGCGATAGGTGGTGTCAGAAGTCTGCTGAATTTCAGCCAGCAAAATACCGGGACCGAGGGCATGAACGCGTCCTGCCGGTATAAAAAAGACATCTCCTTTTTCCACTTTTTCAAAATTGAGAATTTCTTTCAGCCTACTGTCATCCAGATATTTTCGGTAAGTCTCTTTGTCCACTTTCTTGCTGAACCCGCTAATGAGTTCCGACTCTTTTTCGGCTTCCATGATATACCACATTTCGGTTTTCCCACGCCCAATTTTTCGTTTGGCAGCCAGCACATCATCCGGGTGCACCTGGATGGAAAGCCAGTCGTTAGCATCGATGTATTTTATAAGCAGCGGAAACTCATCACCAAATTTATCATACACATCATCGCCAACCAGATCGCCCATATAAATGCTCACCAGTTCATTCAGCTCGTTACCGGCCAAAAAACCATTTAACACCAGCGTGGGATTACCTTCCACACCCGAAACTACCCAAGCTTCACCGCAGTTGGGTAACTTGCCGTAATCCATCCCAAGGATCTCTTTTATTTTGTGTCCACCCCAGATTTTATCTTTGAAAACGGGTCGAAATTTTAACGGATAAAGTGTATTCATTGCTTTTTTTTTGAGCAAAATTAAGAAATTACTTGTCAACTCTGGTGCAAGTGTTCGCAGAACCATAGTGCAAGCGACGCAGAATATGGTAAAGTACAAACGGACGCTTGCCAGTAGAAAGAACAGGTAGGACACAAGCGGACGCTTGCGCCAGTGTAGAAAACCTACAAATCCCCCATTTGTCCCACGACAATTACAATCTCCCCTTTCACAGTTTTGTCTTTGTAGAAGTCGTGAACCTCAGCCAGCGTTCCGCGGATGGTCTCTTCGTAGATTTTGGTCAGCTCGCGGGAAACGGCAACGGGACGTTCCGGGCCGAGGAACCCGGTTAACTGCTCCAGCGTTTTCAACAGCCGGTGCGGCGATTCGTAAATAATTAGAGTGTGTGGCAATTGGGCAAGTTCCTTTAGGCGCGTCTGGCGCCCTTTTTTGTGGGGAAGGAAGCCTTCGAAAAAGAAGCGGTCGGACGGAAAGCCCGAGTTGACCAGCGCCGGGACAAAAGCCGTGGGCCCCGGCAGCGTTTCCACCGGAATGCCATTTTTCAGACATTCGCGCACCAGCAAAAAACCGGGATCGGAAACCGAAGGTGTGCCGGCATCACTCACCAGCGCCATCTCTTCACCATCGGACAACCGTTGGATAATATTTTCCAGCGCCTTATGTTCATTATGGATATGGTATGCCTGCAGCTTGTTATGTATGTCGTAGTGTTTCAGCAGTTTGCCAGTTGTACGCGTATCTTCGGCAAGAATCAGTGAGACCTCTTTCAAAATACGCAGTGCCCGAAGAGTGATGTCCTCGAGGTTGCCGATGGGTGTGGGAACGAGATAAAGTTTGGCCATTTCTTTAAGGTTTTCAGGCAAATTTTCTTTCCAGCAAAACATTTAGCTTTTGGTAGGCCGAACCGCCTTCTGCCCATTGATATTGCACCTGCAATTCGGTAAGGTACGTCTGCGCACCGGAGAGTCCCGAGAAGCCATTCAGTTCATCGATGACCTTATTATAGCGCTCAAGGTCGCCGTTGAAAAGCTCATTGATAAACAAAAATTTATCGTTAATGCCGATGGCTTCACGCAAATCGTTGATGCTGCTCATTTGCAGGCGGTCTGCCACCGCAGGTTTTTCGGTGGGTGTTAGCGTGTCACCTAATGTTTCGGGTGGTGCTTCCGAGAAAAGGTCCAGCGTTGTTTTGGGTTGTTCGGCAGGTTTCTCTGTTTCTTTAATCGGTTGGGGGGGGGCTTCAACAGGCTCCGCTTTCATCGCAGGTTCATCCACTTTTTCTACCGTTACCGGGATTTCCTTTGCTTTGAGTTCCTCTTCCGGCTCAGGAACAATTTCTTCCGGTTTGGCATCTGGAATTTCCAGATTTTTGTCTGTTGGCATTTCAGTGATAATCGCTTTCTCTTCTACCTCTGTTTCAGTTATTTCCTCAACGGCAGGAATACCATCTTCCTGAGCTGACTCCGGCTCGTGTATTTTTTCTTCCTGGCGGAAATTCTCCAGTGCCAGCATTTGCTCATACAGCGCCCGTGTCTTTTCTAACATCAGGTCTTTGTCAATTTGATGTACCGGGTGCTCACCTTCTTCCAGCTGTTGCGTTTGGTTGAGTAACCCTTCCAAAGCAATTTTTATCTGATTTAATACTAATACTTTATCCATGATTTACTTTTTATCTGTTTGGAACTTTATGCATTATCACCGAAACAAGGAACCTGAAAAAAACAAAAAAATTGCTCTTTAACTCCGGCAAATACTCAATAGATTTGGTTAAATTTGTCCATTCAAAAATAGTAAGAAAATTAATATTTAATTCATGTTCCTCGAAAAAGAGCGAAACAATTCCGAACGTACCGGTTGGATAGAAGTGATTTGCGGTTCCATGTTCTCGGGAAAGACCGAAGAACTTATTCGTCGTCTGAATCGCGCACGTATTGCCAGGCAGAAGGTTGAGATTTTTAAACCGGCGGTAGATACGCGTTATGATGAAACGAATGTGGTTTCGCACGATGCCAAAACGGTTTCGTCCACGCCAGTTGAAAACTCCAGCCAGATCTTGTTTTACGCACAGGATTTTGAAGTGGTAGGTATCGATGAAGCTCAATTTTTTGGTGAAGAATTGGTTTCTGTCTGCAATGAACTGGCCAGGAATGGAAAACGTGTGGTTGTGGCCGGTCTGGACATGGACTATCTAGGCAACCCATTTGGCCCCATCCCCAAACTGATGGCTATTGCCGAATATGTTACCAAAGTACATGCTATTTGTATCCGCTGTGGCAACCTGGCCAACTATTCACATCGAACCGTAAAAGATGACAACCTGGTGGTGCTGGGAGAAACTGACGTTTACGAACCCCTTTGCCGCCAGTGTTTTCTGAAAGCGCGCAAAGAGCAGCAGTAGCCTATTCCACTGGTTTCCCTACTGTTTTCCGTATCTTTCTTTTTCCTAATTTTGTCCCACGAAAGCAAGGCTTTTACAAATGAAAAAATTAATCTTCATAGTTGGACTTTTTTTAAGCATATCACTTATGGCTCAGACAAATAAACCGGAAACGGTCATCGTTATTCATACCAAATTTGGAGATATGATGGCGGTTTTATACAACGATACACCTAAGTATCGCGATAATTTTATCAAACTTATTAAAGAAGGGTGGTTCAACGACTCCCCTTTTCACCGCGTGATTAAGGACTTTATGATTCAGGGTGGTGGAAACAAGGATGGACGTAGTGACCCCGGTTACACCCTTCCGGCCGAAATCCTTCCCAACCATTTCCACAAAAAGGGGGCTCTGGCGGCTGCCCGTATGGGTGATAACGTAAACCCGGAAAAGCGTTCCAGCGGTTCGCAGTTTTATATTGTGCAAGGGCAGGTGGTGGACGATCAGTATCTTGATGCTGTAACAGCAAGTACCGGCCATGTTTTTACCAAAGAAGAGCGCGAAACGTATAAAACCATTGGCGGCACTCCGCATTTGGATGGTGGATACACGGTTTTTGGCGAATTGCTTTCGGGCTTTGATGTGCTGAATAAAATTGCTTCCGTTAAAACCGATGCCCACGACAAGCCCATAGAACCCGTCACCATGACCATTGATATTGTGGAATAACCGAACAATACAAGATGAAGAATAAAATAAACGACCTTCTGAAAGAGGTAGAAGAATTTTCAGCTGAAAACCTGGAACAACTTGAAGCTTTCAGAATTAAATATCTAAGCAAAAAGGGGCTGATTCCTGCGCTGTTTGCTGACTTTAAGACTGTGGCGCCGAAAGATCGCCGCGAGATGGGTCAACTAATTAACACTCTAAAACAAGCTGCCCAGAATAAAATTGTTGACCTCAAAGATAAGCTGGATGAGCAGCCGGTTTCGCAAAATAGCGGCATCGACCTGAGTCTTCCGGCATTTGCTCCACTAGGCACCAGGCATCCACTCTCCATTGTGCGCAACGAAATTATTGATATCTTTTCCAGAATTGGTTTTACAGTTTCTAAAGGCCCTGAAATTGAAGATGACTTTCACAACTTCACGGCGCTGAACTTCCCCGAAGAGCACCCTGCCCGCGACATGCAGGATACTTTTTTCATCGAAAAAGATCCTGACCTTGCTTTACGTACACACACTTCGTCAGTACAGGTGCGTGTGATGGAAAAAACGCAACCACCCATCCGGACCATCTCTCCCGGCCGCGTGTTCCGCAACGAAGCCATTTCTGCCAGAGCACACTGCATTTTCCATCAGGTTGAAGGTCTTTATATGGACAAGGATGTATCGTTTACCGACCTGAAACAAACACTTTTCTATTTTGCCCGCGAGCTTTTCGGTGAACATACTAAAATCCGTTTCCGGCCATCCTATTTTCCATTTACCGAACCGTCAGCTGAGATGGATGTCTCTTGTAACATTTGTGGCGGTAAGGGATGTAACATTTGCAAATATACCGGCTGGGTTGAAATTTTGGGCTGTGGAATGGTGGATCCCAATGTGCTGGATGCGTGCCATATCGATAATGAAAAATACACTGGGTTTGCCTTTGGAATGGGTATTGAAAGGATTACCATGCTAAAATATCAGGTCAACGACCTGCGTCTTTTCTTTGAAAATGATTTGCGTTTTCTGAAACAATTCGAGTCGGCACGATAGTTAAGAGACTTTTCCTGAAACTAAAATTTCTTTCTCTGCGTTCCGTCACTTTTCGACTTGTGTATCATGTTTTTTTGACAAAGAATGTTACAATTATTCTATTTTTGAATAGCTTTGCAAGGCTTTGCTCCTTTGTGTATAAGCAATAGTATTAATGTAATTAAAACAATATGAGCGATTTACAAAAACGGGCTGAGAAATTTACTGAACCTCAGAAA
>CAYYOW010000060.1:0-14056 GCA_964473395.1 uncultured Lentimicrobiaceae bacterium
TCCAGCCGTACTATTGACATTAACCCTGATGACATTGCTTCCATGTCTGTTTTGAAAGGTGGTGCAGCAACTGCTCTTTATGGATTAAGAGCTGCAAACGGTGCTATTCTTATTACTACAAAACACGGGAAGAAACAAAAAGGTCTGAGTATTAATTATAATACTTCTACTAAACTGGAACAAATATCCCAGGTCCCTGCTTTGCAGAATAAATATGCACAGGGTGGCTTTTTGTATGCCGCATATTATAACCAATATGGTTACAATGTATCTGCCTATCAGGATCCCGATTCCCACTTTTACAATGGAACTTCCTGGGGCCCGGCAATAGATACCCTGAGATATACAACCAATCCAAAATATGTTCCCGGTGATGTCCCTTATTCTTTTGGTGGAACAACTTCTATGGCCGACTATATGAAATATTGGGATCCCAACGGTCGTATTGTTGGCAAAAGCAGCCCCTGGGCTTCAAACAAAAAAGTGAATACTTATAACCCTTATGACTTTTTCCAAACCGGAGTTTCCCTGTACAATAATGTGAGTGTTTCAGGTGGAAATGATGTTACCACATTCTATGCTTCACTCTCCAATACTAATGTTAAGGGCGTTGTTCCCAACAATACATTAAACAGAACAACATTTAGTTTGAATGCTTCTCATAAACCAGCCAAAAACTTGAAGATTAGCGCTATTATGAATTATACCAATACTGTCGCTAACCGTAAACAACAGGGAAGTAACCTTTCCGGCGTCATGTTGGGTTTGATGAGAACTCCTCCTACCTTTAATGATGCTTACGGATATGTATTTAACGGTACATACAGACATGGCCAACAAAGAACTTACCGGAACGGTAAAGGTTATGATAACCCCTATTGGGTGGCCAACAAGATTAATTACAACGATGAGGTTAACCGTGTTTTCGGTACTTTCACTACCGAATGGAATATTAACCAATACGTGAAATTAACCTATCGTGGCGGTCTTGATTTTTACAATTATTATTCAACAAATAATTTTGCCATAGGCTCAAGAGGTAATCCGGAAGGATACTCCAGTCCTAACGAGTATTTTAGCATGGACCTTAATCAGGATGTTTTTGCTAATTTTAAAAAGGATCTCAGCAAAGATTTTACATTGACGGCTATGGTCGGTTTTAATATGTATCAGAGACGCTACAAAAGGGTTACTGCTGAAGCCAACGGACTTGTTATCCCCGGTTTCTTTGATGTTTCCAATACCAATGATGTAAAAGGGTATCAGGGACAAAGTTCGCACAGAACCCGCGCCTGGTATTATGATGTATCTCTCTCCTATCAGAATATGCTCTATTTGGATGTTACCGGCCGTTATGAAGGTTCTACGACTTTGCCGGCAGACAAAAATTCATTTTTCTATCCCTCGGTAAGTGGGAGTTGGGTGTTTTCACAATTGCCATGGCTAAAGAACTCAAATATACTGTCGTTTGCTAAACTGCGTGCTTCTTATGCTATTACTGCCAACGTTCCTGGTGCTTACCGTACGGATACCTACTTTTATCAGGCTGCTGCCAATGATGGCTGGACCAATGGTATTAGTTTCCCATTTTTGGGCGTAAATGGATATTCCAATGGTTATACTTTGGGAAGCAGTATCTTAAAACCTGAAAAATCCAAAGAATGGTCCGTTGGGTTCGATGCTCGTTTCCTGAAAAGTCGTTTCAGAATCGATGCCGACTATTACCAGCGTATAAACAGTGACTTGCTGTTGAATGTACCTACTGCTCCTTCTTCCGGCTATGGCCAAAGATATATGAATGCTGCCGAAATGAAAACTACCGGAATTGAACTGTTAATATCAGCTGATATTGTGAAAACAAGAAATCTGTTGTGGAATGTTACTGTAAACTGGTCAAATCCTAATTCTGTTGTTACAAAGCTTGCCCCCGGAGTACCTAATGTATTTCTTGGTGGATTTACTGAGCCTCAGGTAAGAGCAGTAGCCGGAACACAGTATCGTACTATTTATGGTAATGACTGGGTAAGAGATAAATCAGGTAACTTAGTAATAGACAACAATCCGAACGATGAATTTTATGGTTATCCTATTCCTTCCTCCACTACCAGTAAGTTAGGCTCTATTCAGGCCAAATGGACCATGGGTATTACCAATTCATTAACATACAAAGGTTTAAGCTTTTCATTTCTGATTGACATTAAACATGGTGGACAGATGTGGAACGGAACTCTTGGTGCTTTGAATTACTTTGGTATGAGCAAACAGACCGAAGATCGTAACAAAGATTACGTGTGGAAAGGGGTTATGGGACATGTTGATCCTGCCACAGGAGCTGTTGTTGCCACCACCACACCCAATACCCAAAAAGTTAAATTAGATGAAAATTGGAGATTCTGGGATGGTTATGGTAGCGGTTTCACAGGCCCTTCATCACCTTACATTCAGGATGCCGGTTGGGTTCGTCTGCGGACGATTACTCTTTCTTATGACTTCAAAAAATCTGTTATAAAAGATGTTACCTGGATTAAGCGTCTGAGCCTTTACCTCACCGGGTACAACTTATGGTTGTCCACACCTTACACAGGTATTGATCCCGAAACAAGCTTATTGGGAGCTTCCAATGCGCAGGGTTTTGATTATTTTAATATGCCTGGCACAAAATCTTATACTGTCGGTTTAAAAATAGGATTTTAATTATTGTTTAAACTATTAAATTTTTGACTATGAAAAAAATAAATATAATAACTATTGCCACATTTGTTTTGGTGATGTTCTCTGTTACATCGTGCCAGAAAAAGTGGTTGGATCCTGCTACAAATAAGGATCCTAATGCGGTTACCGATGTTCCGGGATTTGTCCTATTGCCCTCTATCGAAGCCCAAATGGGGTACATTCTCGGTGGTATGGATGTTGTCGGAACAACTTCTATGTGGGATCAATATGCTTTAGGAGCAGCCCGTCAGTCTGCAGCCATTAATGGCTATATCTACAAAGAATCCGATGTGGACAATGTCTGGAGTTCGTTTTACGATGGTGGAATGATGGATACCAAGATTTTGATGGATAAATCCACGAATCCCAAAACGTTTTCTCCTATTTATGGCGGTATCTCCAAAGTGCTGATGGCCGTTTGGCTGGGAAATGCAACCGATTTATGGGGCGCTGTTCCTTATTCGGAGGCTTTCAAAGGAAATGCCAACCTAACCCCCAAGTATGATTCACAACAACAGGTTTATGATACTATTCAAAGCCTGCTCACCGGTGCAATCAGTCTTTTGCAACAGTCTCCGACAGGTTTTGACCAAAAGTTGTCAACCAGCGATTATATCTTTGGTGGAAATACTGATGCGTGGATTAAGACTGCCTGGGCACTGAAAGCCAGATATACATTGCATTTGTCAAACAAAAACAGCACCTGGGCTGCAGCTGTCATTAATATTATTGAAAACAAGAATATTATGACTGGCAACTCGGACGATATGACATTCAAATTTGGTACGGGTCCTTCTACACAAAACCCGATGTATCAATATGAGGATCAGCGGGGTGATATGAGAAATAATGTTGGATTCTTTAATTCTCTTTCCAATGATAACAACGACCCTCGAAGTCTTATTTATAAGGCTCTGCCAGCCGGGTCTGATTATTTTGCCGGAATTTATTACGGAGAAAAGGATTCTCCTGTTGAACTCATGACCTATTCTGAATTGATGTTTATTGCTGCCGAAGCTTATCATCAAGCCGGTGATTATGCTAATGCCAAAGCCTATATTATTAAAGGTATTACATCAAGTATAAATAAATACAAAGGTTTGGATGCTGGTTATGATGCTGCTGCAGATGCGTGGCTTGCTGCCAAAGTAGCCTCTTATACCGGTACGGTAGATTCACCTTCGTTACAGGAGATTATTCAGCAGAAATATGTTGCCGATTATCTGCAACCCGAATCATTTGTTGACTATCGCAGAACCGGTTTCCCGGCGTTGACACCTGTAAATACAAGAGGTATTCCTGACAGGTATCCTTATGCTACTTCGGAAGTATTATATAATAAAAATACTCCCAAAACCACCCTTTACACAAAAATGTGGTGGCAGAAATAGAAAATAACCAGAAAATGGTTATCCCTAAATAAGGCTATTTGAACGAAAAAGAGACTGTTTCCGTAAGGGATGGTCTCTTTTTTCGTCTTAAAAAAACCATGCTCCATGGCCGTGGTCATGTTCTATTGGTTATTCCTTTATACTATGTTACAATAAATTGTTGTTGGATATTGATTAGCTACTTACCATAAACTCAGACAGGGAATCTCCTGTTTTTAAGAAATAAGCCAAACTGCAGGAATCTTAAACCAGCTTTTCCCGCCTCTGCTGAGGCCAACGGTTGTTCTTTATTCAACAAAAACAGAAAATACTCCAAAGTGCCACCGGGCAAACCCATACCCTTCTTTGGAGATGTGAATCGTGCTTATTATTAATTAATTAATCAACTTACTATGAAAAATCATATCAGAATCTTTTATTTGTCTTTTCTCGTTGCTTTTCTAAACATGTCACTCTTTGCCCAGACGGTTGATCCCAACGCCGTTGATGGTCAAATTTATTTTCAGCTTAAAGCGGCAGCTTCTGTTAGCCACCAGGGTATTAATGGTGCTGTTAATGTCAATAAGCTGGCTTTTATAAACGGACTGAAAGAGACTTATCAGGTTACCCGTGTTAAACGCCCGTTTTATAAAGCTACGGATAGTCAGCTACAGCGCACTTATTTACTTTACTTTAAGGATATTAAAGATGTTGATAGTTTGATCAGTGCTTTAAATAAGAACAAAGATGTTGTTTATGCCGAAAAAGCTCCGCTGTTTAAAATCCTTTATGTGCCCAATGATCCTGATTACAATTCCAGCCCTAATCATAGATGGTTTCTCAATATTATCCAGGCAGCAAAGGCCTGGGACATACAAAAAGGGAATCCCAACATTAAAGTTGCTGTTCTTGATAATGCAATTGATATAAGTCACCCTGATTTACAAAGCAAAATCGTTGCTAAGATTGATCTTGCAAATAATGATGATGACCCAACACCTCCTAAACAGGATGCGGAATGGACACACGGAACCCATGTTTCAGGTCTCGTGGGTGGTGCCACTGATAATGGTATTGGCATTGCCTCCATCGGTTTTAATATTAGTTTGATGGCTGTAAAAATCTCCAGAGATTCAACTAATGGGAAAAGCATGTCCTTTGGTTATCAGGGGATTGTGTGGGCTGCAGATCATGGCGCCAATGTAATAAGCATGTCGTGGGGCGGTCCGGGCTATTATAAGACTGGCCAGAATGTTGTTAACTATGCCTATAATAAAGGGTGTGTACTGGTGGGCGCTGCTGGAAACGATGGCGATGCCAGTGCTTTATATCCAGCTGATTACCATCATGTTATTTCGGTTGCATCCACTAATTCAGACGATACCAAGTCATCTTTTTCACAGTACGGGAAAGATGTTGATGTTTGTTCTCCCGGCGGTAGCGATACAAAAGGATATGGGATATTCAGTACTGTGGATTATGTTGCCTCCAAATACGGATATATGCAGGGTACTTCCATGGCAACCCCTATCGTATCGGGGTTAGCCGGATTGATGCTTTCCGAGGATTCTACTTTAACACCTGAAAAACTCGAAGCTATTTTGAAAGCCACTTGTGACAATATAGATGTAAAGAACCCCAGTTTTACAGGTATGCTTGGCGCCGGACGTATCGATGCCTATAAGGCTATAGAAGCCGTGAAAGATAGTATGGCGCTACATACGATTATTGCAAACTTTATGGCCAGTACCGTTTCTATTCCCGAGGGATCTGATGTAAGTTTCACCAACTCATCTTCAGGCAATACTACCTCCTGGAGTTGGACATTCCAGGGAGGGACACCGTCTCATTCTACCTTAAAAAACCCTTCAAATATTAAATACACAAAGGCCGGTTCTTTTAAGGTAAGTCTGACTATTTCTGATGGGACAAAAACAAATACAGAAACAAAAACTAATTTTATTTTGGTTTATCCACTGATTTCCGGGGCCTGGCTTCCTCAGGCTACTGGCTTTACAACCCAAAGCCGGGGAGTTAACTATATCTCCATTGTCAGTCCCAATGTGGTTTGGGCTAATGCTTATGATGGTTCCGGTAATAGTTCGAATCCTTTGGAGTTCACAAAAACTGTTGATGGCGGTAGTGTATGGAAAACAGGTAAATACTCCGGCATGCCTACCGATTACGTTGTTTCCTGCATAACTGCTACCGATAGCACCAATGCATGGATAGCAATGTACAGCAAAACAGGGACTTTAAGTCATGGAGGCATTTATGCAACCAATGATGGAGGAAAAACATGGAATCACCAAACTACAGCTACTTATAATGACAAAGCCTCTTTCCCTGATATCATCTATTTTTGGAATGACAAGGTTGGTGTAACTATGGGAGATCCCGTTAATAATTATTTTGAAATCTATACCACTACTAACGGAGGGACAACATGGACACAGGTACCCAGTGGAAATATTCCTGTTGCATCTACCGGCGAAACCGGCTATACTGATTTGTATGCTGTTTATGGTAACACAATTTGGTTTGGGACGAGTGCTGGACGGGTGTATAAGTCAAAGGACAAGGGCCTTCACTGGACTGTTGCATCTACCGGGCTGACAGACTTTTCTACCCTGGGTTTCCATAACGATAGTATTGGAATAGCTACTTATACGAAGTATGATAAGTCAGGAACTATAACCAGCTACCAAATAAAGAAAAGTGTGGATGGTGGCACAACCTGGACAACCGTTACTCCTACCGGTGACTATTTTAAATCGGATATGGCAGTGATACCGGATGCTCCCGGAATGTTAGTCTCAACCGGCGTTTCTCAGGATTTGGCTAAAAGTGGTTCTGCTTATTCTTTGGATGAAGGGAATACCTGGACTATGCTCGATGACTCTATTCAATATACTTCCGTTAAATTTTATAATAGTGCTGTGGGCTGGGCCGGAGGATTTAATGAAAGCTCAACTTCCAGGGGAATATGGAAATGGCTTGGCATACCAACGACTGCCGTAAGGGATATTCCCGGTAAGAGTGGAATAAAGATTTATCCCAACCCATCCTCAGGTATTGTTCATTTTTACGTGCCGGAAGTAAAAAAGTTATTTGAAATTTCTGTTTTTGATATACAGGGTAAGTTGATGAAGCATATTCAGGATAGAGTGGCAAATAGTTCACATGAATATACTTTGAACTTAAGGCAATTGAAAAAAGGAATTTATGTTGCTGTTCTCAAAGTAGATCAGACTGTTATAAAAAAGAAATTTATTATTAAATAGTAATACGTCCAGTCTAAAAAGGTACGATTTTGATTTCAACCACTTTTGCCCCTTGATTTCTCTTAAGGGGAAGTGGCTGAAAATCAATACTCCCTTTAGGAAGGGGTAAATACTGATTTTCATTTTTTACCTTTCAGTACTTTTTTCAGTACGGATTTACCTCTAAAATAGAGATATATATCGTTAAATTTCTTTATGAAGGCCCTTTTTTGAGTGCTGTCCGGATGTTAATATGCTGTGAATTATGAGCAATTATTCAGCCGGGTATTTTAGGTAAATTGCTTTTTAATACTTGTGCTTTTTCTAGTAAAAGATATAATAATCTGTAAATCAACAGATAAGCGTAGTGATTTATAGAAATAAAAAAGATTAATATTTTTTATGAATTTTGTGAGAATATTTTAATTTTACACTTTAAATTTTTAACAAAAAATTATCGTTATGAGAAAAATTACAATGATGCTTGCGTTTTTGTTTTTTGTAGGGCTAAATTTTGCCTTCGCACAAACAAAAACGATTAGTGGTACGGTAACCAGTGCGGACGATGGCTCGGCCCTCCCAGGAGTTACTGTTCAGGTAAAAGGTACTACCAATGGTACTATTACAGATTATAATGGGAAATACTCCATTTCTTTAAATCTGAAGCAAGGCAATACTCTTGTCTTTTCTTTTGTGGGGATGGCTACCCAGGAAATACAAATAGGTAGTTCCAATACCATTGATGTTGCTATGAAATCTTCTACTTTATCTCTAAACCAGGTTGTTATTACGGCTTTGGGTATTTCAAGGGAAAAGAAATCGTTGGGTTATTCTACCCAAAATATTGGTGGAAGTGTTGTCAATGCTGTGAAAAGTAATAATGTTATCAATGCTCTCTCCGGTCGTGTTTCCGGTGTGCAGGTAAAAACCAGTGGTAACCTGGGTGGTTCAACTAACATTATTATTAGAGGTTATACATCTCTTACAGGTAACAACCAGCCACTTTTTGTTGTTGATGGTGTTCCTATCACCAATACAACCACAAACTCCGGTTACCAATCCCGAGGAGGTGCTGGGTTTGACTTTGGTAGTGCTGCTTCTGACATCAACGCTGCTGATATTGAATCTATCAACGTGCTGAAAGGTGCTGCTGCAACCGCTTTGTACGGTTCTCGTGCTGCCAACGGCGTTATTATCATCACCACAAAAACAGGACGGAATGACAAATATCTTTCCAATAAAGGAATTGGTATCACCGTTAGTTCCAATACAACTGTAGGTACGATCGATAAAAGTACATTCCCTACTTACCAAACTCAATACGGTGCTGGTTACGGCCCTTATTACAGTGCTTCTGACCATCCGGGTTTATATTATGGTAAGTTACCTTTTTCAGGTGGTAAAGATGTTTATTATGTGCCAACAACAGAGGATGCTTCCTATGGTACAAAATTTGATCCTAACTTACAGGTATATCAATGGGATGCTTTTGTACCTCAGTCTCCTTATTATAAAAAAGCCCGTCCTTGGGTAAATGCTGCCAATGGTCCCATTACCTTTTTTAATACTGCTATCTCCACAACCAATACAGTAGCAGTAAACGGTGCTTCGGCCAAAAGTGCTTTCCGCTTGTCTTACACGAACTTCCACCAAACCGGTGTTGTTCCTAATAGTAAGCTGATAAAGAATACCTTTACATTTAATGCAAGCCATAAGCTGCTTAAAAACTTAACTGTTAGTACCTCCGCTTCCTTTATCCGTCAAAATACAACAGGACGTAACGGTACAGGTTATAATGATAACTTTTTAACCAGTTTCCGTCAGTGGTGGGAAATGAACGTAGACGTTCAGGAACTTAAAACCCTCTACGATCAAACGGGTAAGAATATTACCTGGAACATGAGTGACCCGGCAGGTGGAAACTTAAAACCAATTTATTGGAATAACTATTATTGGGAACGTTATAAAAACTACGAATCAGATACACGTAACCATTTATTGGGTAATATTCAGGCAAAGTGGGACATTACTGATTATCTGAGTGTCACAGGTCGTATTTCTCTGGATACTTATAGCACGCTTCAGGAACAACGTAAAGCAGTTGGTAGTGTTCCGGGCGCCTTTGGTATTGGTTTGGGAACTATTGGTTCCGGCTATTCACGCTATAACCTGAATGCCATGGAAACAAACTATGATTTAATGGTTAACTTCACCAAAAATATTACTGAAAAATTGAACATTACAGCAATGGTTGGGGGTAACATCAGGCATACCAACAGAAACTCTATTTATGCTTCTACCAATGGTGGACTGATTGTACCGGATTTGTATTCTATTGCCAATTCAAAGAGTTTACCTCTTGCACCCTTAGAAGGTGAATCTACCATAGGTGTTTATGGCGTTTTTAGTAGTGTTTCACTGGGCTGGAATGATATGTTGTTTTTAGATGCTTCCTTACGGAGAGATATGTCCTCCACGTTGCCTCTTGATAATATGATTTATTATTATCCTGCTGTTTCTACCAGCTTTGTTTTCTCCAAATTACTTAAAGCCGATTGGTTACCTTTTGCTAAAGTAAGACTGAACTATGCCGAAGTAGGAAACGATGCCCCCTTTGCAAGTTTGTTTGATACCTATTCTCAACCTAGTCCGTTTGGAAATGTAACCCTGTTTTCAGTTCCAAGTACGAAAAACAACTCTCAACTGAAATCGGAAAAGACCAAAAGTTGGGAAGCTGGTTTGGAAATGACCTTCCTTCATAAACGTTTGGGATTTGATTTTTCTGCATACAAAACGAATACGATTAACCAGATTATGCCTGTTGCCATTTCCCGTGCTACCGGTTATTCAACCAAATATGTTAATGCCGGAGATATTGAAAACAAGGGTCTTGAATTGAATGTCTATGGTACTCCTATGAAGACCAAAGATTTCAGTTGGAATATCAATGTGAACTGGTCTCTTAACAGAAACAAAGTAGTTTCATTGTATGAAAAGGTTCATAACTTGCAACTTGGTAGATTCCAAGGTGGTATTACTCTCAATGCTACTGTAGGACAGCCTTATGGAACTATCCAGGGTCGTGACTTTGTTTATAAAAATGGTCAAAAAGTTGTTGCTGCCAATGGCTATTATGCAAAGACAACAACGACTAGTAATATTATAGGAGATGTGAATCCAAAATACCATGCAGGTATTACCAACAGTTTTAACTATAAAAACTGGACTGCCAGCTTCCTTATCGATATTCAGGTTGGTGGTAGCGTCTTCTCCTTAGACCAATACTATGGACAAGGTACTGGTTTGTATCCTAACACTGTAGGTACTAACGATCTTGGAAAGCCTATTCGTAACTCGCTTGCCAATGGTGGTGGTGTTATCCTTCCAGGTGTTACTGCCGACGGTAAACCCAACACAAAACGTGTTGTTGCTAACCGATACAGCGGACCTTTCGGATGGGTGCGTAATCCTAATTCAGCCTTTGTTTATGATGCTTCTTATGTGAAGTTAAGAGAGGCTCAAATCTCTTACCATTTTCCAACCAGGATGTTGAAAAGCATAGGTGTTAAATCCCTTTCCCTAGGAATAGTAGGCTCAAATCTTTGGATTATTTTCAAGAATATGCCTTATGCCGATCCTGAAGCTGGTCTTGGTGCCGGAAATCTCCAGGGATGGCAAAGTGGTGTAATGCCTACCGTGCGTAACATAGGTTTCAATCTTAACGTTCAATTTTAAACATTATTCAAGATGAAAAAAATACTATTTATATTACTTGCCTTTTTAGCAGTATCTTGTTCAAAGCAAAAAATAGCTGACTTGAACAAGGATGTTAAGCATCCTACTGTTGTCCCGGGACAAACCCTCTTTTCTAATGCTGAAAAAAATCTTTCTGATCAAGTTGCCAGCATTAATGTAAACATGAATGATTTTAAACTATGGGCTCAATATTTCACGGAGACTACCTATGAAGATGAAAGTAACTACAACATCTTTAACCGGAATGTTCCCGACAATGCCTGGGGCGTATATTATCGTGACGTGTTAGAGGATCTGAAACGTGCTGACTCATTGATTTCAATGGAGAAGCCCATTCTTCCTTCTGATATTGCAGCACAAAAAAATCAATTAACCATTATTGATATTTTAGCTGTCTATACCTGGGACAGGATGGAAACCATGTGGGGAAATATTCCTTATACTCAGGCGTTAAACGTTGACAATGTATTACCAGCTTATGATGACGCCCTTACTATTCACAAGGATCTGATGAGCAGAATTTCAAAGGATATCAATGCTTTGGATGTAGCTAATGGTAGTTTTGGTAGTGCTGATATTATTTACAATGGTAATGTTACTAACTGGAAAGCATTTGCTAACGGCCTTAAAGTAAAAATGGCTATTCAGGTTGCTGATGTTAGTGCTGTGAGTGCATTGGTTAAGACGGCTATTGCCGAAGCTGCACCCGGAACCTTTACGTCAGCAAGTCAAAATGCTATTTTTACCTATCTGAGTGGTACTCCTAATACGAACCCACTTTATGTGGACCTTACACTTAGTGGTCGTTTGGATTTCGTTGGTGCCAGCACTTTTATTGACAAGTTAAATACTTTAAAAGATCCGCGTATATCTGCCTTCTTTGATGGTAACGTAAAAGATAGCATTGGTAATGTTATTTATGTAGGAGGCCAGTACGGGCATGTTAGTGCTTATTCCAGCTTCTCCCATATTAATACAGCTATCAGCGAAGAACCCACTTACGGGAATCCTCTGATGACCTATTCGGAAATTCAGTTTTATCTTGCCGAAGCTGCTGCCAGAGGTATAACTACTGATAATGCAGCAACTTTATATGACAATGCTATCACTGCTTCTTTCAAATATTGGGGTAGTTCAGCCGCGGTAGCCGCTACTTATATTGCTCAGCCAGACGTTGCCTATGATCAGGCTAATTGGAAAGAGTTGATAGGTACACAGGCTTGGATTTCTTTCTACTTGCGTGGTTATGTTGCTTGGACTGAATGGAGAAGACTCGACTTTCCTATTCTGAACCTGCCTCCTTCACCTCAGACAGAAGATCAGGGATTTCCTTATCGTTATACTTATCCTAGTAATGAGCAGACACTTAATGGTGCAAACTACACCAAAGCTGCTTCCGCCATTGGAGGAGATAAGTTGATTACAAAGCTATATTGGGATTTACACTAATTTTTTAAATCTTATAGCTTTTTGAAAAAGGCCGCATAATTGGTATGCGGCCTTTTTTGTTGCCTATACTCTTGATTTTAAATCGGTAATTATCCTTACTTTTGACAAGGAAAATATGAATTAGGATGGAAAAGAAATCAACTATTCAGCCGGAACTTATAGATGTAGGGAAAGTCATTGAGCGCAAAAGTCCCTCATTGCGTAAACGTTTGCCAAAATTTGTCCTCAATTATTTACGCCGGATTGTGCACGAGGACGATCTGAACGAATTCTTACGTTTGTATGGTCATCTGGAAGGTATTCCGTTTATAGCCGGTGCCCTGGAGTTTATGAAAACAAAAGTTCATGTTGTCGGGCTTGAAAATATTCCTGAATCCGGGAAAGCAATTGTTGCTTCCAATCACCCCTTGGGCGGACCGGATGGCCTTGCACTTATGCTGACTGTCTCAAAAAGGAGAAACGATATTGTGTTTCCGGTTAACGATATTCTTATGAACGTGAAGAATCTGGAACCGCTTTTTATCCCCATTAACAAGCACGGCTCCAATACGGAGAATATCCAAATAATAAATGACACATTTGCCTCTGATAAAATAGTTTGTTATTTTCCGGCAGGATTAGTTTCCAGGAAGAGAAAAGGCATTATCAAAGACCTGGAGTGGCATCCTACCTTCATCACCAAAGCCAGGAGGTTTAAACGAGACATTATTCCCACACACATCAGCGGAAGGAATACGAATTTCTTTTACAATCTGGCTAAAATTCGTAAGTTCTTACATATCAAAACCAATATTGAAATGCTCTATCTTGTTGATGAATTTCAAAAACAGAAGAATAAATCGGTTACCATTACCTTTGGGAAGCCTGTTTCGTATGATGTTTTTGATCATCGGCACACGAGAATGGAATGGGCTGCCAAGATGAGGGATTTCATATATTTATTAGAAGACAATCCGGATGCTGTTTTTTTGGCAGATTGATTGTATCTTTGCAGCTGTAAACTGAAAAAAATGGAAACAATCATCTCTCCTGTAAGTAAAGAATTGCTGCTCTCTGAGTTAAATGAAAAAACGTTTCTTAGAAAGACCAACAACGGAGGAAATGAGATATACGATCTCCTGGCTGAGGATGCACCGCATATTATGCTCGAAATTGGCCGTTTGCGTGAATTAACTTTTCGCGATGCCAAAGGTGGCACTGGAAAGAGCTTGGATATTGATGAATATGATAGTGGTGAAGACGCTTTCAGGCAACTGATTGTCTGGGATCCTAAAGAACAGGCTCTTGTAGGTGGATATCGCTACAAACACTGCAAAGAGATGAAAGTAAAGGATGGGGAAGTTTTCACGCCTACCTCTCGTCTTTTCAAATATAATAAGCTTTTTATAGAAAAATACCTTCCTTACACCATCGAGCTTGGGCGCTCCTTTGTGCAGCCTGACTATCAGCCTACCTACAATCTGCGCCGGGGTTTGTTTTCGTTAGATAACCTTTGGGACGGGCTTG
>CAYYOW010000061.1:0-13835 GCA_964473395.1 uncultured Lentimicrobiaceae bacterium
GATGCAGACGGGTGCCGGATCCCCCGGCCAGTATAATTCCTTTCATGGGCTTATTATTTTTTTTTGTTTTCTAATTCTTCACGAACAACTTTGTCTAATTCAGCATGTTTCTCCTCCACAAAAACTTCTCTGTCTGCTTTCTTAAATGATTTTGTGAGTAGCCATTTGTCAAGTGTAAGCAACAACGACGGCAGCACAATCAGGTTTGTAAGTAAGGCTATCAGCAGGGTAAACGAAACAAGATAGCCCAGCGCTTCGGTTCCGCCAAATGAGGAGAATGTAAAAATATAAAAGCCGAAAAACAGTACGGTGGCTGAAAATACCATACTGTATCCAGCTTCATTCAACGCATCCATAACCGATTTTTTCACATTCCAATGGTTTGTTTTCAAATGCAACCGGTATCGCGACAAGTAATGTATTGTGTTGTCCACACTTATACCCAGTGCAATACTGAAAATTATAATGGTGGATGGTTTTATGGAAATTCCAAAATAGCCCATCATTCCGGCTGTAAGAATAAGTGGTATGGTATTAGGAATAAGCGAAACAACAATCATTTTAACCGAAGAGAAAATAAAAGACATCAACAGGGTGATAACAGCGATGGCCAGCAACAAACTGTAAGCAAGGTTTTTAATGAGATAATTAGTGCTTTTAAGAAAGACCACACTGGTACCGGTTAAATGAACTTTGTATTTGGAGGGCGGGAAAATCTTATTGATTTTTGGCCGGATAGTACGAAGAATACTGTCAATCTCATTGGTTCCGATATTTGCCATCTGAACGGAGATTCTTGTAATACGCAAGTTGGAGTCAACAAAAGCGCTGAGTAAATTTCGGTTCCGGCTATGTGCTCTTTGCTTAAAATTGGGGATATAGCTTAGAATAAAATTCTTCTCCTGACTATTTGGCAGGGAATACATTTTGGGATTGCCCCTGTAAAAAGCCTGCTTGGCCGATTTCACAAGCCCAACAATAGATACCGGACGGGCAAACTGTGGATACAAAGCCAGTGTATCCTGCAGCTGCTCTATTTTCTTTAGGTTGTAAAGTCGTAAAAGTCCCCCGTTCTTTTCTGTATTAACGGTAATTTCCAATGGCATAACTCCTTTGAAGTTCTGCTCCATAAAAAGCAGATCTTTTTGCAGTTGGTTCTTTTTGGAAATATCATCAACGATAGTTCCCGTTGTCTGGAGTTTAGTGATACCGTAACTTCCCGTCAATACCAGCAAAACCGTAACCGAATAAATAACTGTTCTGTAATTTGATATCAGAATACCGACCTTGTCTAAGATTTTGGTTGTAAAGCCTTTTTCATTGTTGAGATGTTTCAGATGGCGCGGCTTGGGAACAGGGAAATAACTGAACAAAATGGGTAGTATCAGCATCGACAGTACGTAGATTGCCAGAATGTTGAGGGTGGCTACAATGCCAAACTCTACAAGAAATGTATTGGAGGTAACAATGAAAGCACCAAACCCGGCAGCAGTAGTGGCATTTGTGAGTAGGTTTGCCTTTCCGATACGTACTATCATGCGTGACAGAGCACGGGCTTTGTTGCCGTGAAGACGTATTTCATCCAGGTATTTGTTAAGAAGGAAAATAGAGTTCTCCACGCCAATCACAATGAGTAAAGGTGGTAAAACACCGGTCAGGATGGTGAATTTGTATCCCAGCAGGGTAACGGTTCCCAATGTCCAGATAACTGCAATAATTACAACAACCATGGCGAAAAACACAGCCCTTACCGATCGGAACAAAACGAACAATAGAATAAAAGTGATAAATGCTGACAGAAATACGAAAAGAAATGACTCGTGTAAAATCAGAGCACTTTGAATGGTACGGATATATGGAAGTCCCGATCTCCTGACAATCAAATGGTATTTTTCCCCGTACTTTTCAGCTACCTCAGTCATTTTTTTCATCATGGGGATTCTGGCCTTTGAGTTCAGAATCTTATTGTCCACGGTTATCATGATAAGATGGGCATGTGTCTTCCGGTTGAACAACCTGTCTTGGTATAAAGGAAGACTATAAAGTACTTTTTTTATTGAATCAACCTCCTTTTGTGTGGTTGGACGATGAGGAACCAGGTTTTTAAAATCAAATTTATGAAGGCTGTCATCTCTTACCAGGGTGAAAACACGGGCAGAAGATAATACCTGTTTTACCCCTTTTATCTTCATGAGGTTTTGGGTGAGGTCGTACCAGTCGTCAAAATGTTGAAGCGTAAACAGTTTTGGGTCTCTTACAGCAATGAAACTAATGCTTCCATCACCACTTTGTCCAAACTCTTTTTTGAAGTTACTATATTCTATACTGGTAGGGTCGGTGGACGGAAGCATTTTGGCCAGATGGTAGGAAAGCTGGACTTTCGAACCTTCATATCCCATAAAAACCGTCAGTAACCCAATCACTATCAATATTGCTAACCGGTTTCTTAGGGTAAACCGAACGAGAAATTGCCACATATTATTACTGTTTGTCAAAAAATCCACATAGGCTTTTGCGTTGATTTTCAAGATTTAGAATATCACAAAAGCGTCACTTTTTCAGAGGCGCAAAGTTAGCAGATGTTTTCATGTTTGCAAAATATTTGTTGGGGGTACCTTTTCCAAATTCGGCAGTCTGGATACCCAATAAGATTGTTGGTCATCGATTCCTGCTCAAGGCTCTTTTTTTAAGATATTTGCATAATAATTTTTGAGAGATGAAAAAAGTTTTATTTATTGATACCGCTCACCCTTCGTTGCAGCAAGGCCTTGAAAAGCTTGATTTTCAATGTGACTATTTCCCTGATTTTCAGTATGATGACTTTAAGCGAATCATTGGACAGTATGACGGCGTTATCATCCGCAGTAAGATAAAGCTTGACAGGGAAATCCTTCTGGCAGCCCGCAACCTGAAGTTTATAGGCAGGGTAGGAGCCGGCATGGAAAATATAGATACGGCTACTGCCAAAAAACAGGGTATCCAATGTCTGAATGCTCCCGAAGGCAACCGAAGTGCAGTGGGAGAGCAGGCTGTGGGGATGCTGCTTATGCTTTTTAATAACTTGAAAAAAGGCGATGGCGAAGTGCGTCGCGGGCTTTGGCTGCGCGAAGAAAATCGTGGTCTTGAAATTGAGGGGAAAACCATCGGGATTATTGGCTACGGAAATACGGGAGGTGCTTTTGCCAAAAGACTCAGTGGTTTTGGCGCACGAGTGCTGGCATACGACAAATATAAAACGGCTTTCTCCGACAGTTATGTGACGGAAGTTTCACTGGAAGAACTTTTTACCGAAACTGACATCCTCAGTCTGCATGTCCCGCTTACCGATGAAACCCGCTTTATGATCGATGGCGGTTTTCTACAAAAATTTCTTAAAAACATCTGGCTTATCAACACTTCCCGCGGAAAAGTGGTGAAAACGGAGGATTTGGTAGATGCTTTAAAATCGGGTAAAGTGTTGGGTGCCTGCCTTGATGTGCTGGAGTTTGAAGGCCTTTCTTTCGAAAACCTGGAAGCGGATAAACTTCCCAAAGCTTTTTCCGAATTGGTCAAAATGCAAAATGTCATTCTCTCGCCGCATGTGGCCGGCTGGACGTACGAATCGAATCTGAAACTTGCTGCCACCATTGTGAGAAAGGTGAAAATGCTGCAAAAGGTGAAGAGAGCAGAATAGTTTGGGAAATTCAACTCTTTCAGAGTTGTTCCATGTCTCTGTTTTACCGCATGGTGCTCCCGTGGCTATTATCATCCATTTTTTCTACATTAGAATTCCGTTAAATACCAACTTGTAAGTAACCGGCGTGGACGCACGGAAAATAGGGCTGAAACCGTAAAGAATCAAATGTCCTTTGCCTTTACGCAACCATACCATAATAGGTTTGTTGCCCACCATGTTGATGTTCTCAGCATATCCGCTCATAACAAGGTGTGTTTCAGGAAACCAGCCAATGACGCGACGGTCCATGTCAAATCCGGGTTGCCAGGTTTTAAAAACCGGGTTGCCACGATAGAAAATACCGGTTTGTTTTTCCATTCCATAGGTCAGCTGATTTCCTGCTTTCCAGTCGACTCTTACGAAAGTCCCCGGGCAGTACAAGCCCTTCTTTTGCATACCGGGAGCTATATTACGGTAAGGAAGGACAAAGGTCTCTTTTTGCCCGCTTGCATCACGAATGGTTTGCGTTCCTTCAAACAGGTTGGTGGAACGTCCCCAGCTCATAATTTCCCCTCCGCCGTTTACAAATGCCATAATCTTTTGTAATCCTTTTTTCCCGATTCCTTTGGTATATTCGGGTGGAAGGTTGGGTTGGGAGTAGCCGCTTTCCGAATATTTTCCATCCATCAGTACGGATTTACTCATGTCGGGGAAAATCAGGATGTCGAATTTGGAGAAATCCAGAGTGGCCACATCGCCGGGATGAATTTGTGTGTAAGGAATGTGATAGGTATCAAAGATATAACGTGTCCAACCGGCATCCATATCGTGAAACCAGCTAACCATCAGGGCAATACGAGGTATTTTGGTTTTTTGAAGTACCACTTCCGGTTTGTTCTCCAAAGGTATGAGCGAAACATCCATGTTTTTCACTATCTCTTTCAAAGCGCTCCCTTTTTTCACCACAAAGCTTCCTGCCGGAATCTTGCCGGCAGATGTTTTAAAGCCTGCTTTGGTTCGGTAAACCGTAACCTTCTTCTCCATTAAGGCGAAAGCCGTTTTGTAGCTTTCGTTTTCGTTGGCCGAAAAAGCGTAGCCCCATTCGGCTGTTACATAACCCGTTTTTAGAGTAAATGGGTAGCTTACGGGTATAAGGTTATTGCGAATGCCGGCATTGTATACATCGATTTCATGACTTTCAAGTCCCTTGTGCAGCGGTAGCGACCAGGAAGTAATGTCGTAGGGTCGGATAATTTTACCACCGGGTGTAAAATGCCGTATGGGATAGGTTTGTGCTTCCATCACCTCTTTGATAAAAGGCCGGTAAGCCTGGTTCATGGGGAAAACCACATCCCCTCTGTGAAACTGATAATTGTTGACAGTAACATCCTTGGTCAGCCGGTAAATATTGATGCCCTGTTCGTGCATAATCTTTACCAAATTGACCAGTTCGCTTTGGTCATGTTGCCGTGTGGGTAGAATGAAAAAGAAAGGAGCCTGAGTTTTGCCCTTGTTTACCTCTTTACGACACAGGTTATTACGATATTTTAGGATTTCGTCTTTGTGCAATGCGGCAGTTTTAATGATGGCTTTGGTAGAACTTTCTTCGTATTTCACGATATCACTAAGTCGCCACCATCCCCCTTTCCACGGGTCGGGCATGTTGATGCTTTTTTTGTAGTCGGAGAGTCCTTTTCCTCTTGCTGTTAGTTCCGTTGGCTCTACATAAACGGGCGTAGCGAGTTTGGCGCTGGCACACTCGGTAAGCATGGAAATCACATTTTTCCAGAGGCTTGTTTCGGTGGAGCCGGGCCAGTAGTCGTCGAAAATATATTGCTGTACAATACCTTTCAGGCTGTCGGCGGTCATATCGGTAATCATATTAGAACCAAAAACTTTCATCCAGTCCCACAAGCCTGCGTCTATAACCTGGGCAATGGCGTCACTGGGTGGGGGAACGAAATAGCGAACGCCGGAAGAGCCCATTTGGTGTTTCTCAAACATTACCTGTGGGTACCATTCAAGATCGGAAACGGCTGCAATTGCTTTGGTGTCTGATTGCGACAGCGTGATAAAATCGCGGTTGTTGTCATGGCCTATATATTTATTATAAACTCCCGGGAGAGAAGCTCCTTCGTATTTGGTGCCACGGTATTTCAGATAGTTCTTCACCACCATATCCATACCATCGGGATTGTGGTTGGGAACCATCATGTAAACTGTCTTGCTAAGCCAGCTCCTAATTTGCGGGTCTTTGCTGGTAACCAGCTCGTAAGCAATGAGTGGCGAAGCTTGTGTTGGCCCCACTTCGCTGGAATGCATGGAGAGGGTTGCGTAAATAAAGACCTTTCCATCTTTTATCATTTGTGTCCGTTGCGCAGTAGTTAAATCCGGATTTAACGCAAGCTGTTTGTTGATTTTTTTGAGTTTATCCAGGTTGGCAATATTTTGTGCATTGGAAATCATGGCAACATACATGGGCTTCCCCATGGGAGATGTGCCAATTTTTATCAGCTTAAACCGGTTGGAGTTTTTGTCCAGCAGCTTGAAATAATCGATCAGCTTTTCGTAAGTAAAAAGTTGGCGGTCGGCACCCGGTTTAAAGCCAAAAAAGGCAGTGGGTGTTTGTAGTTTGTTTTGTGCAAAAGCCGGAACGGACAAAAAAATAGCAGCCGTCATCCACAAAATTTGGCGATAAATATTTTTCATAGATAAATGATTTTTCGGTTGATTACGCAAATATAAAGGATTTATCCCACTTATATATCTTGGTAAATATGGAATGGATATGCGATCTAGCAGCGTTTATAAAACTTAATTGAGCCTGAAATCCTGTTGTGTCCTGGTCTTATTTATTCACAAATTCAACTCTTCTGTTTAACTTCTTACCTTCCTCTGTTTCGTTCGTTGATACGGGGGCAAGGGGGCCTACTCCTTGTGCAAACAATCGACTTGGAGAAATTGAATGATTGGTTTTAAGATAGGATACGACAGCTTTTGCCCTATTTAATGACAACTTGCTGTTTATTTCAAATGAACCATCTGAATCTGTGTGTCCCACAACCCAACAGATGATATCGGGGTTTTCTTGTAAAAATAATGCAATTTGTTCTAATGACTTCGTAGATTCGGGTTTTATAAGGGATTTACCCACATCAAAATAGATTCCATAAATAGCTATTTTGCCTTCAGCTTGCATTTTTTCTTTTATCAAATCGGCTTTGATCACGATGTCTTGCTTCATTGGTTCTTTTTCGATAATAGTCAATGTATAGCGTCTTCCGTTGTCAGGAGCTGTTTTAACTTCAACCCATACCTCTTTACCCTGTAACGTCTTAAGAAAGTAATCTCCAAAATATGCTTTTCTATGTTCGAACAAAACTTCACCCTTCGCTTTATTAATGGCATTGGAATAATTTCTCAGGATTTGTAAATAGGAGGGCTTCTTCACATTTCTGTCAAAAGCATTTTGGTGTTCATAGCGAATGACTATTTTCCTGCCTTCCTGAATCTGTTTTTTGTCTTTTGTAATAAGGAATTCATGAGCGTCAAACTGATAATCCCAATAATTCAGGATAAAGTAATCCGGCATCCTGTCCAACAAATCATAATCTTTACTTCCCTTGACATCATTATTTTGTGCTTGTAAAAAAAAGACATTAAGTAACACGAGCATTAAAAGAGTAATTTTTTTCATCTTCTTTAGTATTTGAGTTATTAATAGCCGCCAACATTCTATGTGTATACAAAGTGACAGATTATTTGCCAGTTTTATTTTATAAAGTCAAATTACTGTTTTTTGCAAAAAAAGATTTTTTTGTAAGACGTAGTTGCCAGTTCGAATATATCATTTCCAAACCATCAATTTACTCCAAACAGGGGTAAGGTTGTATTGTACCCATCGGACACGCTATCCCAGATATTTCCTGAGTATTTTAACCAGTAGATCCAATTTTATGGGCTTATAAATTATACCGTTAAATCCGGCCTCTTTGGCTTCTTCTTTCCCGATGTTGAGTGCCAGCCCTGTTTGTGCGATAAGGGGAAATGTTTTGTTTTCTTTTCGAATGGTTTTGGCAACTTCCAGTCCGTTGATTTCAGGCATTTGGATGTCGATCAAGGCTGCATCTATTTCATCTTGGTGACTGTAGTAAATGTCGAGTGCTTCTTTACCATCTTTTGCATATAACATTTCTACCCCCGTTTTTTTCAGTGTCTCCCGAAAAAAAGCAAAGATTTGTTCGACATCATCGGCAATCAGCAGCGTTTTTCCTACCCAGATATTATCGGGGAGCAAATCATATTTTCTCTCTTTTTCCGGAGCATGGCCTGCACTCTTTTTCTCAGGTTTCTTATATGGTGTCGTAAAAGTGAAGGTACTCCCTTTTCCAGGTTCGGATTTGATAGAAACGGAACCGCCCATAAAAATTACCAGCCGTTTTACTATGGAAAGACCCAACCCTGTTCCCCTAAAACTCTGTGTCAAATTTTCTTCTATCTGGGTAAACCGCTCAAAAATAGTATCCTGCTTATCTTTCGGAATACCGATACCGGTATCTTTCACATGAAATTCAAGAACGGGAATGTATTTCGGCAGAAGCCGGCACCCCATCTCAATCTCCCCCTTACTTGTAAACTTCGTAGCGTTGCTCAGCAAGTTGTCCATAATTTGTTTTAACCGAACTTTGTCGGCCATAATAATATCCGGAGTATCTTTTGGAATTTTGAGTATTACCTTTACCGGTTTATCTTTCAGGTGGTTAGAGAAAATAGCCTGTAGTTCACCCATAAATTTTCTCAATGAAAACTTTTGTTCTAACAGTTTTAGCTCTCCCGCTTCTTCTTTGGAAACTTCCAGGATTTCATCTACGATGTTGAGAAGTTGTTCTCCGCTGTTGATAATAATAGAGGCAAATTCTTTTCTTTCTTCAGGTGTTAAATTTTCATCCTGCATAAGCTCGGCAAAGCCGATAATAGAGTTCATGGGAGTTCTGATCTCATGTGACATGTTGGAAAGAAAGGCCATTTTCAGTTTTTCACTTTCCTCAGCTTTTTTTCTCGCCACTATAAGTTCTTCCATGTATTTCTTCATCCTGAGATGGGTGGTGATGCGTGCGAGTAATTCTTCTTTTTTAAAAGGCTTGGTGATATAATCAACGGCACCGGCCTGGAATCCTGCCATCAGGCTTTTTCTGTCGGAGGCTACGGTCAGAAAAATAACCGGAATATCTTTGGTACGTGCATCTGATTTCAAAATTTTGCAAATCTCAATACCGTTGATATCGGGCAACTGAACATCCAGAAGAATTAAATCAAAAGGATTTGATTTTGCTTTTTTTATTGCCTGGGGTCCGTTTTCGGCAAAGGCAGCTTTTATACTTGTTTTTGATAAGTAAACACGAACTAGCTCCCGGGCAGATTCTGAATCGTCAACAACAAGGATATGGAATTTTTCATCAGTCATATTCGTTAGTCTTTTCTTCTTTTCCAAAAGTAGGGAAAATATGGATAACACGCAAGATGGCCTCGAGTTATTTATTATCAAAATAAATAACAAGTCAATTGAGACATTATGGCTCAACGTTTTCCCGGCTTCTGCATTTTGAAATATTAACAATCCATTGGTAATAAAAATCTGCTTTTCTGTCTTGCAGCAACGATTGAGGGTTTATTTTTGATAAATAAAAACGGATTATGCGATATTTTCCCGACGACATTGACAGTGAAGTGCAGGCACGTCTGAATTATAAACGGCTTGCAGTGTTGTATCATCCTGATATGGGTGGTAATGAGGATGTTATGCGCGAAATAAATCAGGAGTACGAACTGGTTAAAAAACGGTTGAGGAAATACAGGGAGAATCTTGGAGCCCTTAAAGCAGGTGACAGGGTTTTAGTAAATGGTACCGAGTGTGTTGTTACGGCTGTGTTTGATAATACTTTTATTGCGAAAGCTAAAGGTCGCCACCGGCTGGCCGTTTTCGAGAAAAAAACAGGCTATTCTGTTTACGATAAGAAGTTTAAAGCCAAGTTACCAGAGTAATTTTTCCCTCTTGCTTATTGCAACTTTTCGGAGGGATTTTCCGTAAACATTAATTCATAAAAAAAGATATGCTGGAAATAGAAGAATTTACGAAACATGATAAGTTATCCCTGCTATTTTCGGGCGACCTGAGTGTTGCTAATGCATCGGAACTTCAGCAACAGTTGCTAAAAGCTGCTTCAAAGGTTGTACATGTTGATGTGAAAGTGGCCAAAGTGGAAAATATAGATTTGAGCTTTTTGCAGTTGTTGTTTGTGTGGGCACAAAGCATGAAACAGTCCGGGAAAAATCTTACTTTTGACTTCCAGTTGGGTCAGGAGTTTGAACGGATTTTTGATGAATCGGGTTTCCGGCAAGTATTCTCTCAATTTTAATAATAAAGTATCATGCGAAATAAAGCCATACTATTTGTTGACGATTCAGTAAGTATCAGGGTGTTAGTGAAGATGATTCTGGAAGAGGCCGGATATCAGGTGATCATGGGTAAAGATGGGAAAGAGGCCCTTTCCCTTCTTGATGGCCGTACGATTGATTTGGTGATTACTGACTTGCACATGCCCCGCATGAATGGACTGGAACTGATTAAAGAAATCAGGAAACGCCAAAACTACCGCTTTGTACCCATCTTATTTTTAACTACCGAAACAAAATCGGAGTTTAAGCAGGAAGCCAAAGTAGCAGGGGCAACGGGTTGGATAACCAAACCTTTTGATAGAGATAAATTTTTACATGTAATAAAAAAGGTCATGAGGTAATGGAGGATTTAGCAGCAAGTTTTGTGAACGAAGCCAATGATTTGCTCGAAAGTCTCGAAGAGGCGCTCCTGAAACTGGAAAATCATCCGGATGACCAGGAGCAGCTTAACATGGCTTTCCGTGTGATGCACTCGCTTAAAGGTACAGGCGCTATGTTCGGCTTTGATGAGTTAAGCGTTTTTACTCACGAGATGGAGAGCCTCTACGATATGTTGCGTTCGGGAAAACGTAAAATCAATAAAAAGGTTATTGACTTTACCTTTCAAAGTATAGACCTTATTCGTCGCCTGCTTGATAAACCGGTCGATTCCGAAACACTATCCATGAAAGAGGACCTTCTTTATATAATTAAAACAGAATTTCTGTCGGAGCAAGCTGACAATCCTTCCAATCAAATTACTTCTGAAAATCTTATATCCCAAGCAGGGAGAAAGAAGGCTTTGGCTACCTGGTATATTCATTTTGAACCCCATCCTGATATTCTGAAAAACGGTACCCGGCCGCTGTATCTATTGGATGAACTTGCGGAGTCCAGTCGGTTAAAGACTTTCTTACATACCGAAAACCTTCCTGACTTTAAACGTCTTAGCGTTGAAAAGGTCTTTGTTTGGTGGGATTTGCTGCTCGTTACGGATAAAAATGAAAATTTCATAAAAGATGTCTTTATTTTCGTGGAAGACGACAGTCACATCAAAATAGAAAAGGTTTCGGAAAACGACTTACTTTCTCACCCCGATTTTGAAAAACAGATAAAAAAACTAAAGCTTTCAGAAGGCATCATTCCAAAGAAATTGCAACTGCTGTCGGCAGCGCTTTCCTTCCCTGATGAGGGAGAGAAGGAACCGGTAGAAGTCCGCCAAACGGAAAATAATTTCGAAGAAGTATTTGAGAAAGAGGTGGCTGCCACTGGCTCCAGGGAGGTAAAATCTCAAGCAGACCCGAAAGAACAGGAAGTGTATGACCATCCTGGAGAGCAAGATATGCACACAAAGTTTCTGCACCAAACTGTCAGGGTATCATCGTCAAAGTTGGACGACCTGCTTGATATCCTTAGCGAGGTGGTAACAACGCAGGCCAGACTCGCACATTATAGCCGGTATAAAGAAGATCCGGAGCTGGAAAGTATTACGGAAGCTTACGAAAAACTATCGCGGCAGTTGCGGGAAAATGCTCTCGGCATGCGGCTTATCCCTATTTATACCATTCTGATTCGTTTCAAACGGCTGGTGCGCGATCTCTCTATGCAAACGAACAAAGAAGTTACACTGAAAACCACGGGTACCGAAACAGAACTGGATAAGTCCATAATTGAAAAGCTGTTTGACCCGCTGATGCATATTCTGCGTAACAGTATTGACCACGGTATTGAACCTGCAGAAGAGCGGGTAAAATCCGGAAAACCTTCCCATGGACTTATCCATATTCAAACTTCCTACCGGGGAGCTTTTGTACAGATAAAAATTTCGGATGACGGCCGCGGGATGGATTTTGAAGAGTTAAACCAGGTTGCTTTGAAGAAGGGTTTTGTTAAACCCGGCGCCGAAATTTCCCGCAAGGAACTTCTGCAACTAATTTTCCAGCCCGGATTTACCACCTCCCAAAAAATAAGCAGTATTTCTGGTCGTGGGGTGGGTATGGATGTGGTTAAGAGAAATATTGAAGATCTTCGCGGAAGCATAGAGCTGGAAACGGAAAAGGGAAAAGGGACAACTGTCAGAATTCTGCTTCCTCTGACGCTTTCCATTATAGATGGGCTGCTGATTTATGTTGGCGGAAGCCGATACATCATCCCGTTGAGTAATGTAAAACGGGTTTATCCGGTTACACGCAAAGAGTTACAAAAGAGTTTTAACAATGTTATTCCCAAAGACAGCTATCAGATTCAGTTTGTCGATTTGGTGAAAGAATTTGGTGAAGATGTCATCAACCAGAAAGAGTTATATCTGATAGTAGTGGATTATCAAAAGAAAGAGATGGGCTTTGTGATTAATGACGTGGTAGGCAAGTACCAAGCTGTTATCAAACCGCTGAGCCGTGTTGCCCAAAAACAGGAAATATTTTTAGGGGCTTCTGTCCTTGGCGATGGAGAAGTAGCCCTTGTTATCGATACAAGTAAGATGATTGACAAATTTATTAATGCCTGATAGCTATGGAAGAAAATATTACAGAACCTGCTGAACAAAAACAGTCTTATATTTTGTTTTATCTCGCGGGAGAGCCTTTTACAATTAATGTGAAGTATGTTCTCAGGGTGCTAGAAGCCTCCTCGTTTACAAAAGTTCCGCAGGGGCCTTCGTTTCTAAAAGGCGTTATCAATTTTAACGGTAGCGTTTTGCCTGTGGTTGATACTTATCTGAAGTTTGGCCTTTCGGCAAAAGAACAATTCCACAAATCCCTGATCTTGGTGTTGAACCTGAATATAGAAGGAAAGAAGACGAATCTTGGCATTGTGGTCGATAATTCTAATGATGTTTTTGCAGTGCATAATACTGATATTAAGCCGTATCCGGCTTTTGGTAACAAATACAATGTAGATTATATCGATGGTGTTATTGAACGAAATGGGCTGTTTATTTTGATTTTAAATCCTGAGAAACTTTTTGAAAATGAAGCCCTACTTGATCTTGGCAGTAATAGATTGCCGGGAAGTGCTGATGCCGGCGAACAACAAAAGCTGGAGAATTAGTTGTGAAGTAATTTATTTTGAAATTTTTTATAAAAAATGATAAAGATGAAAAAAATTAATTTTCGTATCAAAGTGACGGGGCTACTGATAATAACTTTAGCGATATTCGTATGCTTGGGTTATCTAATGGAGGTAACTGTGAAAACGGCTAATGCCGAAAAAAAGGAGCTGTATACAGGAAGTATCATTCCTTTGCACCAGTTGTTACAACTAAATACCGACCTTCTGTCCGAAGTCCAGATTCCGGTTCAGGAGTTAAGAAACAAAGGAGCAGCAGAAGCTTCCGTTTCTTACCAACTAAGAACTGCGATGAAAGATATTCGTGGCCGGTTTCTGGAAATGCGTAGCGCCAAAGTATTTTCTTCAAGAGAGCAATTGCTGCTTACCAATATGTCTGCGAATCTAGATAAGCTGTTTGGTACGGTAGAAAATATCCTGAATTTTCAGGGAGATATTACCAAAAACACTAATCATATCCGGTGGCAGAAGCTTTATGATAGTTTGAATCAGGCAATTCAAAAATTTCATGCTGCTGTCAGAGCTTTTACTTCTTTAAAAGCTCAGGATGATAAACAGACAATGTCAAATATCAATCTTTCGTTTTTAAAAATACTTCGTTGGAACCACACCATATTGGCTGCCGGTTTTATAATTATTCTGTCACTGTCCATTTTATTTATTATTGATATTACCAAAA
>CAYYOW010000062.1:0-13759 GCA_964473395.1 uncultured Lentimicrobiaceae bacterium
GTGATGAACAAGATGCAAGGCATAAATTTTTCTGAATAACCGTAGCTATTGAGAATTTTTTTCATTATCTATAAAAAACTCTGAAAATCTTGATGCGAAGTAATTATTAAAAGTCCCCTAAAGTATAAATTGTTTTACCGGAAAATAGTATTTCCAAAAGTTGTTTTTATTTTCTTTTATCTTTGCCGCTTGAACTCATTCTAAATAATCCGAAATGGCATACAATTTATTAAAAGGAAAAAAGGGAATTATTTTTGGCGCACTAGACAGCAATTCCATTGCATGGAAGGTGGCGGAGAAAGCTTATGAAGAAGGCGCGGTGTTTACTTTGAGCAATACACCTACGGCATTACGTTTCGGACAACTGAACGAACTGGCTGAGAAATGCCATGCAGAAGTAATTCCGGCAGATGCCACCAGCGTGGACGATTTGATGAATGTCTTTGAAAAATCTATGGAGATTCTCGGTGGTAAGGTCGATTTTGTGTTGCACTCCATTGGCATGTCGTTGAATGTAAGGAAGAAGCGTGTTTATAATGATTTGAATTACAATTATTTGAATAAGACACTCGATATCTCGTCTATCTCTTTTCATAAAATGTTGCAGGTGGCGTTTAAACTGAATGCTATAAACGAATGGGGCTCGGTGATGGCGCTTTCTTACATTGCTGCTCAGCGTGTGCTTTACGGTTATAATGATATGGCTGATGCCAAAGCCCTGCTGGAGTCCATCGCGCGTAGTTTCGGCTACATCTATGGCCGCGAGCATAAAATCAGGGTAAACACTATTTCGCAGTCGCCGACAAAGACCACCGCCGGTACGGGTGTAAAAGGCTTTGATGGACTGATGGACTTCACACATCGCATGTCGCCGTTGGGAAATGCTGATGCCGAAGAGTGTGCAAATTACTGCATCGTTATGTTCAGCGATTTAACACGGAAAGTTACCATGCAAAATCTTTACCACGACGGTGGCTTCTCAAGTATGGGCATGAGCCTGAAGGCCATGGCTATATATAATAAAAGTCTGGGCATTGACCTTGGGGTTGATGCCATCGAAGATATGGAGCCATAGCAGGATGAGCTATTGTAGTTTTTCATAAACGCCCGTTCCAAAGAGAGCAAAGTCATATTTTACCGGATCTTCCGGATCAAATACGCGCAGCGTGCGGGTGAGTTCTTCTACGGCTTTCCAATCGTTTTGTTTACGCTGAAGCAGTCCTAGTTTGCGGGCGGTATTCCCCGAATGAACGTCCAGTGGAATCATAAGCGCGGAGGGTGGAATTCCTTTCCAAATTCCGAAATCCACACCTTTGTTATCGCGGCGTACCATCCAGCGCAGAAACATGTTGATGCGTTTGGCTGCCGAACCTTTTTCGGGGGCGGCAAGATGTTTTTCCGAACGGGGGAGATGACTGGTTTTCAACAGCTCTGCCCGTAAACCCGTGATAGCTCCTTTTATTGATCCTGTTTCCCGAAACCGTGTTTCACAAACCTTTTCCAGGCCTCCTTGTTCCAAATAGAGATGCCGGAGTGCTTCGAGTAGAAACAACAGGTCGGAGGCGTTGAAAGTGCGATAGACAAAGCCTGTAACTTGTTTTAAATCCGAACTGTCTGCTCCAACAATAAATTCGTGTGGGGCATAATCCATCAGCTGCATCAGCTTTTGAGCCGACTTTAGAATGTTAGGCCTTCTTCCCCAGGAAATCAGTGCCGTGAGGAATCCCGAAATCTCAATATCCTCCTTACGTGAAAAATTATGCGGAATACTAATGGGATCTTCGGCAATGAAAGCCGGTCGGTTGTATTCACTTGTTTTACTTTCCAGAAATTGTTTTATGTCCAAAGCTCTTAATTTGTAACGATTCAAAATAACTGTTGCGATTTGTTAGGCAATTTACATTAAAAACTGATTTATGAGACCCTTTTTCTCTCAACCTGAAACATTCTGTTGCATCTTATTACGAGCCGTAGATTTTATTACTTTTGCAACCCAAAATTGTAAGCATTATGTTTGAAGGATTAAGCGATAGACTGGACCGCTCTTTTAAAATTCTGAAAGGGCAGGGACGTATTACTGAAATCAATGTGGCTGAGTCGGTTAAGGAAATCAGAAAAGCGCTGATTGAGGCTGACGTAAGCTATAAAATTGCCAAACAGTTTACGGCTGATGTAAAAGAAAAGGCTCTTGGTCAGAATGTGCTCACGGCTGTGAAACCAGGTGAGCTTATGGTGAAAGTTGTTCATGATGAACTGGCTGCCCTCATGGGGGGTGAGCAGGTGGATATCAACATCAAAGGAAATCCGGCCGTAATCCTCATTGCTGGTTTGCAAGGCTCCGGTAAAACGACTTTCTCAGCCAAGTTGGCCAACTATTTAAAATCGAAAAAAAGTAAAAAGGTACTGCTGGTAGCCGGCGATGTGTATCGTCCGGCTGCTATTGAACAATTGAAAGTGCTTGGCGGGCAGGTGGATGTAGAAGTTTTTACCGAAGCAGACAATAAAAACCCGGTCCAGATTGCCAAGCATGCCGTAAAGTATGCCCGCGACAATAATAAAAATGTGGTGATTGTCGATACCGCCGGTCGTTTGGCAGTGGATAAGCAGATGATGGATGAAATCTCATCTGTCAAAAAGGCCATTAACCCGCAGGAGACACTTTTCGTGGTGGATGCCATGACTGGTCAGGATGCCGTCAATACTGCTAAAACGTTTAACGACCGGCTCAATTTTGATGGTGTGGTTCTCACCAAATTGGATGGCGATACCCGTGGTGGTGCTGCCCTCACCATTCGTTCGGTGGTGGAGAAGCCTATAAAGTTTGTGGGGATTGGTGAGAAAATGGATGCTCTTGACCTTTTCCACCCTGCTCGTATGGCAGACAGGATTCTGGGTATGGGCGACATCGTTACGCTGGTAGAAAAAGCTCAGGAACAATTTAATGAGGAAGAGGCCCGTAAGCTGCAAAAGAAAATTGCTAAAAACCAGTTTAACTTTGACGACTTTCTGAATCAAATTCAGCAAATCAAGAAAATGGGGAATATCAAAGACCTCATGGCTATGATTCCTGGTATGGGAAAAGCCATGAAAGATATGGATATCGATGATGATGCATTCAAAAGTATAGAGGCCATTATCCATTCCATGACGCCTCAGGAGCGTGATAATCCACAGCTACTCAACGGTCCGCGCCGAAAACGGATTGCCTCGGGAAGTGGTACAACCATTCAGGAAGTCAACCGCTTGATAAAACAATTTGGCGAAACCAGCAAAATGATGAAGAAGATGACCACCGGAAAAGGCAAAAATATGATGCGCATGATGGGTGGTCGCGGTTAATTTTCAATATAATAAATCATGGCAAAGAGAAAAAAAGCAGTAATTATCGATGGCCGTAAGGTTGCCACGGAAATCAAAGAATCTATTAGAAAAGAGGTGGCAGAAATGATTGATAGTAATGATGTCAATCCCCATCTTGCCGCCGTATTGGTGGGCAATGACCCCGCCAGTGAGACCTATGTGGCCAGCAAGGAAAAGGCTGCACATGCTGTGGGAATGGTTTCTTCCACCTATCGCTATCCTGATGATATTACAGAAAAAGAGCTGTTGGAAGTGGTTGACTACCTGAATAGTGATGAAGAAATTGATGGTTATATCGTACAGCTCCCACTGCCCAAACACATTGATGAAAATAAGATTATTCACCGTATTAATCCCGCCAAAGATGTGGACGGCTTTACACCGGAAAATGTGGGTAAAATGGTGCTGGGACAACCGTCTTTTCTCTCGGCAACTCCTTCCGGTATTATGGAACTTCTAAAATATTACAAGATTCCCGTTGCCGGAAAACATTGTGTTGTGCTGGGTCGTTCCAACATTGTGGGTCGTCCCATGAGTATTTTACTTTCTCAGAAAGATGATGCTGCCAATGCAACCGTAACCCTTTGCCACAGTGCTACGAAAAATTTGGAAGAGATCATTCGCTCGGCTGATATTTTGGTTGCTGCCATCGGGAAACAGCAGTTTGTAAAAGCCGATATGGTAAAAGAGGGGGTTGTGGTAATTGATGTGGGTATTCATCGTATTAAAGACGAAACTAAAAAATCGGGTTACCGCCTGGTGGGTGATGTGGATTTTGATGAGGTAGTAAAAAAGGCTTCCTTTATCACGCCGGTTCCGGGTGGTGTTGGTCCTATGACTATTGCCATGTTGCTCAAAAATACCTTGCTGGCGCATAAGAAAGAAATTTATTCCTAACCTAACCGGACAAACCGGAATGAAGAAAACAGAAGCATCCCTGCTGGACGGAGGCCGGAAACTTCCGGTGATGGAGGAATTTTATACACTTCAGGGTGAAGGTTTCAACACTGGGAAAGCAGCCTACTTTGTCCGTGTGGGCGGTTGCGATGTGGGCTGTGCATGGTGCGACAGTAAAGAGTCGTGGAATGCAGAACTTTTTCCTCCCGTTCCGGTAGAAGAAGTGGTGAAAAGAGCAGCAGCCACGCCAGCCAAAACAGTGGTGGTAACGGGTGGTGAGCCATCTCTTTACTCGCTGGGTATTTTTACTAGAGTTCTGAAGGAACATCGAATAACTACTATGGTTGAAACCTCGGGTGCACATCCGCTGAGCGGAACGTGGGATTGGATTTGCCTTTCACCCAAGAAAAATTCGCCGCCGCGAAAAGAAATTTTTTCCCTTGCCCATGAACTGAAAGTGGTTATACAAAAAGAAACTGATTTGCGATGGGCGGAGGAAAATGCTGTGTTCGTTAACCCCGGATGTCATCTTTTTTTGCAGCCCGAGTGGAGTGTAGCCCCGCAAATTATGGAAATGCTCACCGATTATGTTATGCAATATCCCCAATGGCGCATCTCGCTCCAGGCGCATAAATATATGGGAATTCCGTAAGAATATTTTTTTGTTGACTATCCCTATCGGTATTTAGGGGTATTGTTGGTATCAATCCTCTTTGAGTTTTCGTTACATTTGTTGCCGGTCTGAATTGTTGTTCAAATCCAAATATCCGGTGAATTATTGGGGAATATATAAAAAGCTTTACACTGTGCCACAGGCTCTGTACAGATACAGAGCTACTTTTCTTTTGTTGGTATTTCTTTCAGTACCTTGTTTTGTCCTTAACATGCAGGCACAACAACATTCGGATAAAAAAACCATGAAAATTTTCGGGCAGGCGAAAGCAGCTTACCAGGCCAATCATTTTTTACGGGCTGAACTTTATCTAACAAAAGTTTTGAAACGTGATGCCGGATTTGTCAAAGCTTACCTTTTGCAGGGCGATATTTTCGCTTCGCGACAACGCTTTGGTAAGGCTATCTCAAGTTACCGACAAGCACTTTCTTTTGATTCGGTTTCCTGGCCGGTTACTTTTTTTGTATTGGCAGGATGGGAATACAAAACCGGAGATTATGCCGCTTCGCTGCAGGATGTGCAGCATTTTCTGAAATTTAATAATAAACACGCGGCGCGTTACCAAAAGGCTGAAGAATTGCTGAAAAAAGCTGCTTTTGCTGCTGATGCCGTTGCCCATCCCGAAGAGACAAGTTTAACGAAATTAAATCCGGACATCAATACTCCGGCAAATGAGTACATCAATTTTGTGGATGAGGAGCAGAGACAACTCATTTTTACCCGAAAAGTTTTGGAACACCGACAGGGGAAGCCGGTTTATAAAGAGCATTTTTTCATGACTCTCAGGCGTGATGGTAGATGGCAGCCGCCAAAAAGAATACTTTTTTCCTGGGATTCGACACTGAACATGGGTGGCATGAACCGTTCGGCAGATGGCAGAACCATGTATTTTACAGGTTGTTACTGGCCACGTAGTTTTGGAAGCTGTGATATTTATGTTAGTAGAAAGCTGGGACAGCACTGGCAGCTTCCAAAACAATTGGATGGGAATGTGAATACCTCCGGATGGGATTCGCAGGCGGTGATCTCATCCGATAAAAAACGGCTGTTCTTTACATCCAAGAGGTCTGGTGGTCTGGGTGGGGCGGATATCTGGATGTGTGTCAGGCAGGCAAATGGCCGTTGGGGGAAAGCCATCAATCTCGGTGATAGCATCAACACCCCTGGTAACGAAGTGGCGCCATTTCTGCATGCCGATGGCCTGACGCTCTATTTCTCTTCCGATGGCCGAACGGGACTGGGTGGTTACGATCTTTATGTTTCCCGTGAAGACAGTGCAGGTGATTGGTCCAAAGCGGTGAATCTCGGTTTCCCTGTCAATACCAAAGCCAACGAACTAAATATTTTTGTAAGCCTGGATGGCCGCCAAGCCTGGCTCTCCTCCAACCGGGATACAACCAACACCGGTTTTGATATCTTCTCTTTTCCGGTTTATGACCAAATACGACCCGGTAAGGTGCTTTTTGTCAAAGGAGATGTGCGAGATGCCCGTAGCGGCAAAAAGCTGGTAGCTACCGTTGTGCTCACCAATTTGACCAATGGCCGTACGGTGGATTCGGTAGCTTCCGATGCTGTTACCGGACGCTTTCTGATGGTGTTACATGCCGGAACAGATTATGCTTTCAATATTCAAAAGAGAGGGTATCTGGTTTATTCTCAGGGTTTTAATTTGAAAAAATTTCCAGGTATAACATCTTTAAACAAGATATTTGCATTGGAACCGGTGACAAAAGGAGCCGTAATGCGTTTGCACAACATCTGTTTTGGATTTGACAGTTCCGTCCTTCGTCCTTCGGCTATTCCTGAGTTGGATAAGCTAATCAGGTTCCTAAAGGAAAATTCTAAAATAAAAATTCTCATTGCCGGTTACACCGATAATGTGGGCAGCGCCAGTTATAACCTAAAACTATCACAAGAACGTGCAAAAGCTGTTTTCAACTTTTTGGTTTCCAAAGGTATTTCTGCCTGGCGTATGCAATACAAAGGTTTTGGAAATACGCATCCTCTTTCGATAAACGATTCGCCTCAAGGCCGGGCAGCCAACCGTAGGACGGAAATTGTGATAAAGTGAGTTCTCTATCTCCTCTCAGCGGAGAAAACACTACAATTCAATCTGTAGTCTGTCATAAGCTAAATGGATGAAATCGGGAAGCCCTTTTTCCACCTCCTCGTGAAAACCCAGTAGGTGACTTATGTGGGTAATGTAGGCCTGTTCGGGACGGAGAAATTCCAGTATTTTAACAGCTTCGTCAAGACAAAAGTGAGAGGGATGTGGTTTCTTGCGTAAAGCATTGAGAACGATGATTTTGCTATCTGCCATACGAGCTAGTGTTTCGCCCGGGATATAGTTGGTGTCGGTGAGGTAAGAAAAGTCGCCGATGCGAAATCCCAGAACCTCCATTTTCATGTGCAGCGCCGGTAGCGGAGTGACTTCCATGTTCCCCACCCGGAATTTTTCGTGTCCGATGGGAATGGTATGAAAATCAGGAGTCCCACGATAGCGGATCTCGGAAAAGGCATAAGAAAATTCTCTTTGAATAGCTTCAATATCACGGGGAAGTGCGTAAACATCCATGGCCTTTTTATAAAGGTAATTAAAAGAGCGCACATCATCAAGTCCTGCTATGTGATCTTTGTGGCAGTGTGTGACGAGTATGGCATCCAGCTTTTTGATATTTTCGCGCAACAGTTGGTAACGGAAATCCGGTCCGGCGTCAATGTTGATATGAAAACTGTCCTGCTCAATATGAACAGAGCTTCGTAACCGGTGGTCTTTTTTGCTCCCTTTGGTACAAACATCGCACGGACAGGCAATCACCGGGACGCCTTGCGAAGTTCCTGTTCCGAGAAAAGTGATCTTCATGCTTTGCACTTCTGTAATTCTTCGCCAAAGGTAGGTTTTTCAAAGCAATGTTGAACAAGGAATATTAAATGATGAATAGAATGGCCCTACCTGAATCTTTTTCTTTTGCTGTAAACCTTTTTCGGAGCCAAATAGTTGTTTGACAGCTACTTAACTATTGAATGACAATTGTTGACAAGCGCTTGACCACTTTCTGACTTTGACCAAAATGTACTGTAGGTGCTAAATAATCTTTCTGACAAAAATTATCATCGTCTTCCTATCCAAATTCTTATTATTTTTACATCGTTCCTAAAAAACAAAAAGAAAATTATTTTAAAGGAGATGAAGGAAAGGAAGGCGGAAAAGGCCGGTTCCACAACACAAGCAAACAAAAATACGACAGCAGAAGCTTATTTTAAAGAACAGGTGAAAAACCCGGGGTTGTTTTTTTGTCTTAATCATGCGGAAGAATGGAATGAAACAGAAGCTTTTATACGAAAGGTTTTGCGGGATTATCCCAATCTGAAAGTGCTGGTTTATTACGCTGGTGGCAGAATGGAACAAAAACCGGTGGCAGCACATTTATTGGTAACGGACAAAAAGGATTTTAACCTTTTCGGAAAGGAAAAACCGGTTTTGAAACAATGGCTTGAGGAGCAAAGCTTTGACTTGTTGCTGGTTTTTTCCCGAAAGGAAAATAAAAGGTGTAGAAAGCTGAACAACGCCATTAATACGCGACTGAGGGTTGGATGGTCTGTGGACGTAGAAGAACCGCAGGAAGACATTAGCCTGGGGAAACCCGGTGAGAAAATAAGTTATGACACTTTTTACAGCGAATTAAAAAAATATTTTAAGCAAATGAATATTAAACTTTTACCATGAAAATCAAAACTAATCTCAAAGGCACCGGTGTTGCCATTGTAACGCCTTTTCACAATTATGGAACTATTGATTTCAGTAGTCTTGAAAAGTTGCTGGATTACATTATTAACGGTGGTGTTGATTTCATTGTTGCTTTGGGAACTACAAGCGAGGCTTCAACGCTTACTGCTGATGAAAAGGATGCTGTTATGGGTTTCGTGAAGGATACGGTTGGTGGGCGAGTACCCATCGTAATGGGATTGGGTGGCAACAGTACCCATGCCGTGGTCGGAAAAATTAAAAAGACCAATTTCGATGGAATCGATGCCATTCTTTCGGTAGCACCATCTTACAATAAGCCGAACCAAAAAGGTATCTACAACCATTTTAAAAATATAGCAGGTTCCTGCCCTGTACCTGTGATTTTGTATAACGTCCCAGGTCGGACTTCCAGTAATATTGCTACGGAGACAACACTGCAACTTGCCTGTGATTTTGAAAATATCGTTGCCGTTAAAGAGGCTTCAGGCAACATGACCCAGGTGATGGATATCCTTCGGCAAAAGCCAGAAGGTTTCAAAGTATTTTCGGGCGAAGATGCCCTTGCTTTACCGCTGATGTGTCTTGGCGCTTCGGGCGTTATTTCGGTGGTTGCCAACGCGCTTCCTGCAAAATTTTCCCAAATGATAAATCTGCTGCTGCAAGGAAAACAAAAAAGAGCACTGGAGCTGCATTATGCCCTGCTTCCGGTCATTACACAGTTATTTGCCGATGGTAATCCTGCCGGGGTGAAGGCTGCATTGGAGATTAAAGGAATTGTTAAAAACAACCTGCGTTTGCCTATGGTGAAAGCTAATAAAGCAGTCTATTTTGCCCTGCAAAAATTGCTACAGGAATTTCAGTAAAAACATTTTAAAAACCGTTTATGAAACGTCTGCTTTTTTTGCTCTTTCTTGCAGGAAGTATTGGCTTTCTCCCCCTGAAAGCTCAGCAAATAAGGTCGTCGAAATATGAACGATACCTGCAAAAACGCGGAGAGGTCTATTTTAAATTTCTTTTTACTGACAGGCAACAGATCCGGCAGCTTGGCCATTTTATCTCTTTGGATAATGTTAAGACGGACAGCGTTTTTGCTTATGCCAATGCCAAGGGCTTTATCCGGTTCTTACAAACCGGCATCCCTTATACCATTCTCATCCCGCCATCAGAGCGCTTGGGAAAACAGCGGCTTCTACCTGGAAGCTTCAAAAATTCATACGGATGGGATTATTATCCGTCTTACAATCAATATGTTCGTTTGATGCAGGACTTTCAAAAGAATTATCCGGCAATATGTAGGGTGGTGAGTATTGGAAAATCGGTTCAGGGCAGGGATTTGCTTTTTGCACATATTGGTCATTTGAACGATACGCTCCTTTCTGCTCCTCAGTTTATGTACACTTCCACTATGCACGGTGACGAAACAACCGGTTATATTTTGATGCTACATCTGATTGATTATCTGTTGAGTAATTATGGTGTAAAGCCCGAAGTCACCACTTTAATAGACAGCGTGGATATTTGGATAAACCCACTGGCTAATCCGGATGGAACCTATGCCGGCGGAAATGCCTCGGTTTACGGAGCCATCCGTTTTAATGCCAACCATGTTGATTTGAATCGCAATTATCCTGATCCCAAAGATGGCCAGCATCCCGATGGACATGTATGGCAGCCCGAAACAGTTGCATTTATGAACTTTGCCAATACACACCATTTTGTTTTGTCGAGTAACATGCACACCGGTTCCGAAGTAGCCAATTATCCGTGGGATACCTGGGCAGTACTCTCGGCAGATGATACCTGGTGGAAGGAGGTGTGCCGTCAGTATGCTGATACTGTACATGCCTACGCCCCGGCGGGCTATCTTACTGCGTCAAATAATGGAATTACAAATGGATATGACTGGTATAGTATATCCGGAGGCAGGCAGGATTATATGAATTATTTTCAACACGACCGTGAATTTACACTGGAATTATCAGATACCAAAATGCCCGATCCGGCTACGATGCCTCAATTTTGGGAGGATAATTATCGCTCGCTGCTGGATTACATACACCATGTTCTGGATGGATTAAGGGGAACGGTAACTGATAGTATTTCTGGGAAACCGCTAAAGGCGGAAATTTTTATTGTAAATCACGACCTGGACAACTCGCAGGTTTATACTGACTCGGTAAGCGGCCTCTATTTCCGGCCGGTTTATGCCGGGACTTATGATTTTAGGTTTACTGCTGCCGGCTATCGTTCAAAAAATGTGAAAAATGTCCGGATCGTTAATGGAAAACCCACGGTACTGAATGTAGTGCTGGTATCCGACAGCACTACCGGTATCCGACAGCAAAAAATCCACGGAGTGCAGGTATATCCCAACCCTGCTTCCGACAAGATTTATTGTACGGATTTTTCGGAAAACAGTATGGCTTTTGTCGTTGACCTTTCCGGAAAAGTTATTCTCTCGCAAAAAGTAACCAATGGTGGAGCGCTGAACATTAGTGTGTTACCTAGAGGTGTCTATTTCCTGAAAGTCGTTTCCGGCGATAAAACAGTTCTGCGAAAATTTGTTAAGAGGTAGTAGGTTAATAATATTTCTGATGGAGAGCCAGGCTTCAGGTTTCATAAAAGCATAAAAAAAGCCGGATGATTATTATATCCGGCTATAAAATTTCTTTCAGAAAACAGGGAAACTATTCATGTCCAATCTTAAACTCTTTGGAGTACTCGTTGTTTTCCAGTTTCTGTTTTACCTCTTTAAAAGCATTTACCGTGTATTCCACATCTTCAAGGGTGTGAGCTGCTGTGGGAATCAGACGTAGTAAGATTGTACCTTTGGGTACTACGGGATAAACCACGATGGAGCAAAAGATGTCGTAATTTTCACGCAGGTCGTACGTGATTTGTGTTGCATCGGGAATGGTTCCGCTGAGCATTACCGGTGTGACCGGTGAAGCGGTATTCCCAATGTTAAGGCCTGCTTCGCGCAAACCTTTCTGTAAAGCATTCACAATGGACCATAGCTTTTCGCGATGAGAAGAATCTTCGCGTAGGAGCTCAAGGCGTTTCATGGCCCCAATAACCATCGGCATGGGAAGCGATTTCGCAAAAATCTGCGACCGCATGTTATATTGCAGGTAGTTAATTACTTTAGCGTCGCTGGCAACAAATGCGCCAATTCCGGCCATGGATTTGGCAAAAGTACCAAAGTAAATATCTACTTTATCCTGCACGCCGAAATGTTCATCTGTTCCGGCACCGGTGGCTCCCATAGTTCCAAACCCGTGGGCATCGTCTATGAGGATACGGAATTTGTACTTTTCTTTCAAGGCAACAATTTTGGGTAAATTACCCAGGTCACCGGCCATACCGTAAACACCTTCTGTAATTAAAAGAATACCACCTCCTGTTTTTTCAACAAGTCTGGTAGCACGCTCCAGCTCTGTTTCCAGATTTTTCATGTCGTTGTGTGGGTAAACAAAACGTTTCCCAAAGTGTAACCGCATTCCATCAATAATACAGGCATGTGCTTCGGAGTCGTAAACAATCACATCGTTTCTGTTTACCATGGCATTGATAATGGAAACCATACCCTGATAACCATAATTTAACAGGTAAGCAGCGGGCCTGCTCACGAAGGAAGCCAGTTGCTGTTCCAACTCTTCATGGTATTTTGTGTGCCCCGACATTATCCTGGCTCCCATTGGATAAGCCAGTCCCCATTCTTTAGCGGCATCGGCATCCGCCTTTCTCACTTCCGGATGGTTGGCCAGGCCAAGGTAGTTATTCAGACTCCAGATGAGTCTTTCTTTGCCCATAAACATCATCTTATTGGAAATTTCACCTTCCAGTTTCGGGAACATATAATACCCTTTCGCTTGTTTGGCATATATCCCCAGAGGCCCCATATTTACCTCACATTTATCAAAAACGTCCATTTTTTTTGCTTTTAAAATAATGAGCAAAAGTAGGCAAATTAAACGAGTGTGCAAAAACCAGCTACCGCAAAAATCAACCGGAAAAAAGAAAAATGTTGATATGTGAAAGTTCTTATCTCTTTTGTAGGAGTACTCACCTTTCTTTACTAAATGACGGATTATCCGAATATTGCAACATTTGTAAGCTGACAGATACCGGTGTCTTTTAGCTCAGAAAAAAATTGAACTGCTATTTATACGATATACCTTGAATTTTCGTTTTGTACTTCAATAAATTGTTATAATTTTGCCGCATGCTAAAAAAGGCTTATTTTTTTTTGTTAATTGCTGGTTATATTGTTGTTAACACCGGTTGTAATAATTATACCAAGATTTTAAAGAGCCCTGACAATACTTTGAAGTATCAGACAGGGATTGACTTTTATGAAAATGGTAATTTTAAAAAGGCGTTACAGTTCTTTGATATCCTGCGGACTTTTTATCAGGGTACCAAAAAAGGAGAGAAGCTAACGTATTATACGGCAAACTGTTATTTCCAAACGAAAGACTATCAGTTGGCCAGTTATTACTTCCATCAGTATCAGCAGATGTACCCCAAAGGGAAACATGCCGAAGAGTCGGCTTATTTACAGGCATACTGTACTTATCTCACTTCTCCTCGTCCCGAGTTGGATCAAACCAACACTTATAAGGCATTGCAGGAACTTCAGTCGTTTATCAATCGCTATCCCAACAGTACCAGAAAGGGAAAGGCTACCCAGCTTATGGATAATCTTCATAGGAAACTGGAGATAAAAGACTTTAAAATTGCCTATCTCTATTATCGTATGGAGGATTATCAGGCTGCTATTACCTCTTTCAAGAACCTGCTGGACAACTATCCGGAAAGCAGGAGCAAAGAGTTGTACCTTTACTATATTGCTAAATCTTATTACGTGTACGCAGCAAAAAGTATTGTTGAAAAGCAAAAAGAACGTTTTGAAAAGATGGTGGAAGCATACAATAATCTGTTGTTTCTCTATCCCAAAAGTAAATATTTACCGGAGTTAAAACCGATGAGTGAAAAAGCAAAAGAATTTTTAAAATAAACAAACATGGACTACAAAAAAATTAAAACTGAAACAACCGCTATTACACGCCATAAAGAAA
>CAYYOW010000063.1:0-13752 GCA_964473395.1 uncultured Lentimicrobiaceae bacterium
GGGTGGATTTTGCGGAATGTCAAGATCTTACAAGAGAGCCTGCGGAAAACTACTATTGAAATAAACACCACTGTTGGAAACCTTTCCATTGCCAGCCATGATTTGAGTGTCTCTTCGCAAAGTATTGCACAGGGTGCTTCTGAGCAGGCCTCTTCGGTGGAGGAAGTCTCTTCTTCGGTGGAAGAGCTGGCGTCCAACATTCATCAGGTATCCGACAACGCTACAGCCACCGAACACATTGTTATCCAGCTCTCAGAAACCACGAATCAAATGGCTGAGGCAGCCGTGAAAAGCCAGGAAAAAATGAATGCTATTGCTGAAAAAATAGGAATCATTAGCGAAATTGCTTTTCAAACTAATATTCTGGCACTAAATGCAGCGGTAGAAGCTGCCCGTGCCGGAGAACATGGCCGTGGCTTCGGTGTTGTGGCAGTAGAGGTTGGTAAACTTGCCGAAAGAAGCAAAAAGGCCTCTTCCGAAATAGAAAGCCTTATTCATGATAGTGCAGTGGTTATCGAAAATGCCGGGAAACTTATGCTCGATGTAGCTCCCGAGGTTGCTAAGACGGCTAATATGATCAAAAGTATTTCGGAGGCCAGTGTTGAACAAAAACTTGGTGCCGACCAGATTAATGATGCTATTCAGCAGTTAAACGAAGTTACACAACAAAATGCGTCTGCTTCGGAAGAGATAGCTACCAGTGCAGAAGAGCTCTCCGCCCAAGCCGACAGGCTGCTTGAGACACAGGCGTTTTTCAAGTTAAAGGATGAGGATGTTGTTACTGATATTTCGAAAAGTGTAACGCGTCGTGTCAAGAAAAAAATTCCGCAAACCGTTACTTCCGGAGAAAAAGATACTCGGAACAAGAAAGGAGTGGACATTGATCTTGAGAAACCAGATGATTTGGATGAAGGCTACGAGCGATTTTAAAGAATTTTATACGGGATTATGAATAAAGGAACTTTCACATCAGGACTTATTCAGCTGAGCAATAAAGATTTTCGGCGGCTGAGTGCCTTTATTTATGATACTTTCGGAATTTATTTGCCAGAGAAAAAACATTATCTACTCCAAAACAGGCTGCTGCCGCGGTTGCGAAAGCTGGGCTATACCTCTTTTTCCGACTATACCGATTTTGTTCTTCAACAGGGAGAACATGGAGATGAAGTATTTGAGATGATGAATGTTGTTTCTACCAACAAAACGGAGTTTTTTCGTGAAAGAGATCATTTCAATATCCTGCAAAAGGAGTTGCTTCCTCACTTTCACGGACAACATATAAAGGTCTGGAGCGCCGGTTGTAGCAGTGGCGAAGAGGTTTATAGCCTGGCTATGTTGCTTGATGAGGAAAAGCAGGCCGGTAACATCAGTAGTTATACTGTGTATGGAAACGATATCTCCAAAAGTATTCTTGAAAAGGCTGTAAAGGCTGTTTATCCATACCATGCTGTGGAAGCTATACCTCAGCACTACCGTAGGAAATATTTGCTGCGAAGTAGAGACAGAGCCAATCCAACGATTAGAATTGTACCTGAACTTCGGGTAAAAACTAAATTTGTATGGCAAAATCTGGTAGGAAAGTACGATATCATGCCTTTCGACTTTCAATTTATCTTTTGCCGGAATACGCTAATTTATTTCGATAAGAAAACTCAACATAAAGTGGTTAGCCGCCTGGTAAAACACCTGGTTCCCGGTGGCTTTTTGATCATGGGACATTCCGAATCGCTTATTAACCACGTGCCGGACGGAATAAAAATGATTCATCTGACTATATATCAAAAAGAAACATAGGCTATGAATAAAGAAAAAAGAGAGATGCAGCAACAACTGGAAAAGTTAGAGGAGACGAACAGACAACTCCTGGAACAAATAGATAATCTTAACAAAAGACTCGTTGAGTCGGAAACGTTTAAAAGTCATTTTCTTTCAAATGTGACCAATGAGATTATCAATCCTTTTGCCTCGGTTATGGGGCTTTCGCAGCAAATTATGGCGCTGAAAGGGGAGGGCTTACAAAAAGCCGTTGAATTAGCCGGACTTATTTTTTCGGAAGCCACGGCACTCGATTTTCAGTTACGCAATATCTTTATGGCTGCACGTTTGGAGGCCGGGGAGGAGAAGCCTGAGCCTGCTAAAATCGACCTTTGGGAGCTGGTTGAGGATGTGGTGCGCAAAATTAGACACGAAGCGGATAAAAAAGAGATATCGCTCCGTTTGGACATCGATCCGGCTACCAGAAGTGTTATATCCGATAGAGTGAAGCTAGAGCTTATCCTGCTGAATTTACTGAGTAATGCCATTAAATTTTCTAATCCCGGAAAGAGTATAGTTGTTCGGGGACAGCTTAAAGCAGGGAGCCTGACAATTGAGGTGGAAGATGAGGGGATTGGAATGACACGGGAAGAGATAGATCGGATTTTTGATCGTTTCCACAGAGCTAATTCTGTTATTCAGTCTATTACCCCTGGTAGCGGGCTGGGGTTAGCTGTTACCGAAGGTCTGTTATTTATCCTAAACGGAAAAGTGGAGATAGATTCACATCCAGGGAAAGGAACTACTGTGCGGATCTCCTTTCCCGAAGAAAATTCGGGAAATATTGAATTCGATGATGAACTTTTTATTGATGACCGAACCGAAGAAAGTTTCTAATACCAATGTTGCAAACACCAAAAGTATATTATCTTCATCCATCCAACATCTTTTCCAGTAGAGAGTTGTATCATGTCACAACGCTTTTAGGATCCTGTGTGGCGGTCTGCTTGTACGACCGGCGTCAGCAGTTTGGCGGGATGAATCATTTCATGTTGCCTTTGTGGAACGGAAATGGCCTGGCTTCTCCCAAATACGGAAATATTGCTATCCTTCAGTTGGTAGAGAAGATGGAAAGCCTTGGTAGCAACAGAAACGATTTGGTAGCCAAAGCTTTCGGAGGAGCTTCGGTGCTGGATTTAAGTACCAACTTGTTTAACGTGGGCGAACGCAACGCCGACTTGGCTTTATCCGAGCTGAATACGTTGAAAATTAAGGTTGTAGCTTCTAGCATGAAAGGTGATAAGGCCAGAAAGATAATTTTTAATACTTTTACAGGTGAAGTTCGACAAAAATATATTGAAAAACGCGTATTAACTAAACAGTAAAATGTTAGACGAGTTACATCCTATTAATGTCCTTTTGGTTGACGATTCTCCATTGGTTACCGGAGTGGTTTCCAAGATGATTGAAGAAGATAAAACGCTTCGCGTTATGGGTATTGCAGCTAATCCGTTTGAGGCAGTGGAGATTATGAGAAAGCATCGTCCTAATGTGATCTTGCTGGACATTGAAATGCCGCGTATGGATGGACTGACGTTTTTACGCAAGATTATGAGTCAGCATCCCATTCCTGTTGTAATTTTCTCTGCTGTGGCTGAGACAAATTCGCTTAATGCAATAAAAGCGCTGGAATACGGTGCTGTAGACGTTTTGCAAAAGACGGGGTCGATTGTCTCGACTGAATTTCAGGAAATGAAAATCCGTTTTCTTGAAACATTGAAAGGAGCAGCGGCTTCCGGTTCAAAACTGAAACTACTACCAAAATTTCCCTATAAAAGGCAACCGCTTTGTTCGGAAGAAAACATACGGGAGAAAGAAATCAAAGCCGGTAAGCGGCCAGCCAGTCGGCAGGTTATTGTTATGGGTTCATCCACCGGTGGAACACAGGCCATTGAATATCTTGTACGTAATTTAAACCCTGACGTTCCCGGGATTCTGATTACCCAACACATGCCAGGAGAGTTTACTGAAGCCTTTGCCGATAGGCTAAACATGTTTTCGCCACTGTTGGTAAAAGAAGCCAGGGATGGCGAAGTGGTGAGGGACGGCTGTGTTTACATTGGTAACGGCTTTTACCATTTGTTACTGGAGAAGCGTAATCTGCTGAATGTAATTCGGCTGAGGAGTGGTCCGCTGGTCAATCGGCACAAACCTTCGGTGGATGTATTGTTTCGCTCAGCTGCCCGCCATGCAGGAAGTCAGGCTTTTGGTATTTTACTCACCGGTATGGGAAATGATGGTGCCAGGGGACTACTTGAAATGAAAGAAGCCGGAGCCATGACCATAGCACAGGATGAAGCCAGTTCGGTAGTGTTTGGCATGCCTGGAGCTGCCATAAAACTTGGTGCCGCAAATCGTGTATTGTCTTTGAAAATGATATTGGATTATCTAAACGGATATACAACGCAATACAAAGAAATGATTAAGCAAGACAGAAAATGAAATCTGACAAAAAATACAAAATTCTTGTGGTGGATGATATGGCCATCAATCTGGAGCTTATCAAAAGTGTCCTTGAACTGGAAGGGAACTTTTCGCTGGTACTGGTTTCAGATGGTAAGTCGGCAATACGTAAAGCAAAAACTAACTATTTTGATCTGATACTGTTGGATATTATGATGCCTGAAATGGATGGTTATGAAGTGTGTAATATTCTTAAATCATATCCTGCTACAAAAGATATTCCCATCATTTTCCTCACTGCTCTGGACGGACCAAAAGACATTCAGAAAGCTTTTCGTTATGGGGCTGTGGACTATATCTCAAAGCCTTTTTCGAGAGAAGAGCTGGTATCACGTGTAAATCTGCATATTTCATTGAAACGTACCCGGGAAGAGCTGGTTAAGGCTAGAAGGGCTGCCGAAGCGGCTACTGAAGCCAAAGCTATTTTCCTTGCAAACATGTCGCACGAATTGCGTACACCCATGAACGGAATTATTGGTATGGTAGATATTCTGAAAAGAACAGAACTAACAGACTCCCAGCAAGAATATCTGAGCATTATTGAGTCTTCAGGAGAGAACTTGCTGACCATCATCAATGATATTCTTGATTTGTCGAAAATTGAAGCTGGCCACATGGAACTCGAAAGTATCCCTTTTTCTCTTCGTGATGAGGTGCGGCGGGTTGTAAATATTATGCAGATTATTGCAGACAAGAAAGAATTACCGATTAAATTCATCATTGATAAGGATGTGCCTACTTATGTAAAGGGAGACCCTGTGCGGCTGAAGCAAATTATCATCAATCTTGTAAATAACGCCATTAAGTTTACTGTAAAAGGCAAAATAACCATTTCGGTAGAAAAAAAGAGTATGGGAAACGGGAAAGTACAACTGCTTTTTAAGATCATGGATACCGGCATTGGCATTTCACCCGAAGGACAAAAGAAGCTTTTTCAGTCGTTTTCGCAGGTCGATAAGTCCACAACACGTAAATATGGCGGTACAGGGCTGGGCCTGATGATTAGCAAAAATCTAACACAGATGATGGATGGTGAAATTGGTGTGGAAAGTGTAGAAGGGGTTGGTTCAACTTTCTGGTTTTTCATTTTCCTGGAACTTTCCGACGAAGAGAGCTATAATAAACAACGTCGGGAAAACAACGCTTCACATGAGCATAAAACACATACCCAGCTTAAGCTGCATATTCTGCTGGCGGAGGATAATAAAATTAATCAGAAAGTTGCAATGCTAAACCTGGAAAACCTGGGGTATCAGGTGGACATTGCTAACAACGGGAAAGAAGCCGTGGAGAAATTTGAAAATAATTATTATGATTTAATCTTTATGGATGTGCAAATGCCGGAGATGGATGGTGTCGAAGCCTGTAAAAGAATCAGAGAACTTGAAAATAAATCCGGTGGTACAAAAAAAATACCTATCATTGCAATGACGGCCAACACTTCAGAAGACGAAAGAAAAAAGTATATGGAAGTTGGTATGGACGAATATATCAGCAAACCTTTTAAACGAAAAGAATTAATCGAAATATTTATGAAATTTGCTCATTAACAGGAGGTTATATTATGAAACAATTTGACTTTAACAATAAAAACATTCTCATTGTAGAAGATACGATAACCAGCAGCCGGTTTTTTGATGCTGCACTAAGTCGTACCAATGCCAATTTGTTTTGGGCTGAAGATGCCGATGATGCCATTGAGGTATTTGATAAAAGTGATATCGACCTGATTCTTCTGGACATAAACCTGCTTACTACCAGTGGCTTTGATGTTTTGAAGTATATCAGGAAAAAAGATAAAGATATTCCGATAGTTGTTCAAACTGCGTATATCTTGTCCGGTGAAGAAGAGATGAGCTTTAAACTTGGTGCCAGCGATTTTATTGCCAAGCCTATCAAGCTAAACCAGCTTATGGATACAGTGGAAAAATTTCTTGGGAAAGAAGAAGCCCATTCGGCCGAATAGGGTTACAAACGGATATTTTTCGGTTGCGCTACCACAAACAAATTTTTTAAAATCAACTATTTCAGGGTGAACCTGCACTTGAGAGCTCTTGCTGCTGGCTTCATAATAAAAAAGGTCGCCTAAACAGACGACCTTTTGGTCGGAGTGGCAGGACTCGAACCTGCGACCACTTGCACCCCATGCAAGCATGCTAGCCAACTGCACCACACCCCGATATGTTATGAACTCTCACTCAAGTTTTGAGACGGCAAAATTAATAATTTTTTGGTTTGTAATGGAAAATCTGCTTTTCTTTTTTTGTTTTCTCCAACTGTCTGCTTTTAGCGTCTACGCTAAAAAGGTTTAACCTGTTCACTTCCTTTTTTCCGGCCAAAATGGAAGGACACATTTCGGACTGCGATGCTGCAATACCTTGCCAAAGTCGTTCAGACTTTCCTTCATGACTTTTGAATTTTCTTTGTGGCAGGTGAGGCAGGCGCCTATTGTCAACATCTTCTTTTGCTCTTCCACATCAAGCGGAAAAACATTTTTACGGGTGGAAACCATGCCTGTTCTGTTTTTCAGAAAGCCGGTCCATGCATCTTCCGGCAAGCCATCGTGGATATTGTTTTTGTATGCCGGGTTAAAACGCCAAAAGCCCTGTTTCCTGTCTATGACATATTGTAGTTTTCCTTTTCCAAAACCCAGTGCCACAGGATTGTTGTGACAGCTTTTGCAGGAACGGCCTTTGGCTGCAGTTGTGTGCGGGGCAGCCGGGGCAAAAAGGCGCCGGAAGAGTAATGAGTCGTGCTTGCGATGCGTGTAGCTTTGCCGGTCGATGGTCAAAACCATTCCGGGAATTACAGGAATGATTTCTTTTTTATTTCCTTTTTGACGTATGCCGAGTGCAGGAAGTTCCGCGAGGTACTGTCCGGTATATTCAACCCAGCTTCCTTTTTCCTCTTTGTTGGTGACCATGTTGTACCCTTTTTCGTTCGGATCGTAGGTATTATGACAACCGATACAACTTGGTGCCCATGCGCTGTGGCAGGCAGAACAGCTCACGTCTTGGTGTGCTGTAGCGAGACAAGCGGCGGCTGGCCTTTTCAGCCGGAAAGTTTTTCCACTGTTTTTTGTGGTCAGCCAGGCTGTATCTGCTTTAACGGTTGTGTTTATCAGCGCATGATGCCTTTTGCGTGTTATCAGATAACCGTGTCCGGTAATTTTCCCGAATCGTAGAGCAGCAATGATAGCCGGTTCCGCTTTCAGATCACGGCCTGTAATAATGAGCGGCTTGCCGGTAAAATGGCAATCTTCACATTGTACATCTTCTTGGTTCTCCTCGTGTTGGTGATGTTTGCCATCTCCCATCAGCTCATAAGAATTGTGGCAATCGATACAATCCAATCCCAGTTTGTGATGTACATCGTCCGGCTCTTTTTTGAAAACGCGCGTATTTTCTACCAGGCGAAAATCGGTTCTGTCGGGCATTTGATTTGCCATAAGAGTTGTTTCGTGCCATCCTTCATAGCTGGTGGAAATTCTCCCCGAGCGGCTGTGGCATCCAAAACAGTGGTTGTTGCTAACATTCAAATCTATGGAAGGATGAAAGTGGAGAAAGGTAGTATCATTCTGCTCATTATGATAGGCCACCATTGCTTTTGCAGCACGTTTGCTGTAATTCAAATGGCAAGCCAGACAACCTCCGCCACGGCTTTCTTCGGTTACCGGTCCGGGATGGATTTTAGGATTTCCGAGATGACAGCGAACACAGAGATTTTTCAGATGCTCATCGGCTGCCGAATGCCCCAAATGATGAATGTCGGTAAGCAAATCGGGATTATCCTGTTCGCCGAAAACATACCTGTCGACGCTTATCATTCCGCTAAGGGTCGCCATTAGCCCGCTGCTGATACGCTGTGTAATATTAGGGTGACATGCGGTAGTACCGCAACTTTGTTTCGCATTACTAAGGTTTCCGGGAATCAACACCATATTCCGGTGCGCCTGGTTTTTGTCGGTAGCGAAGGGATTGCCGCCATGGCACGAAAAACATCCGATAACATTAGGGTTATGGGCATTCGTAAAACCGTGTACTTTGTTATGACAGATCACACAACTCTCTTTCTTGCCTTGGATGAGTGGTGCTTTTGCAGCTTGCGCAGAAGAAAAGTCAGGATAAAAATCTACTCGTTCCGTTTTAAAATTGTGCATCACGCTGTAGCGATAATCTGTTTGCCCCGGAACAATCCATTGCCAATGCTCCCCCCTGAAGAAAAGTCCTGTAACGGTCAGTAAAAGATAAAGAGCCGTGAGAATCAGTAAAGTACGTTTGCTGAAAAAGAGTAATGGATTTTTCCCGGAGTTGGCAAAGTAAATCAATACCAGCAGGAGTAAAATCCAAAATAGTGCCCACTCAGGATGGCTGAGCCAGTGTAATATTTCCTGAAAACCCACAAAATACCATGGTCCTTTTACTGTTGGGTTGAGGTTGTCGTGCAGTGGGGCGGTAAACAACCAGCTAACCACCGCCAGAACTAAAAAGGTAATCACAAAATCGCCTGCTTTCGGCCAGAACTTCCGGCTATGTTCCACAATAATCACAGCCAGGAAAATGGTAAAAGTAGCGATGTGATGCACATAAATCAGTTGAAAGCTACCCTCTTTTCCCAACAGCGAAGCTGCTAATAACTTCCCGATAAGAGGAATTCCCGATGTCAGGCTCCAAAGAATTTGCCGGGCCTGCAAACTGTCGGCATCACCTTTTAGAAGAAAACCGGTGAGCATGGCCATAAAAATGATGAGCACCCCGATACTTAACAGAAATCCCATTCCCGATTTCAAACCGGTTTTGCGCTGTTTTCGGTAGTGGTCATAAATATGTAACAGACTGAATATTAGGAAAAACTGGGCGCTCCAGTAATGCAGATTACGGATAAACGAAGCCCATGGATTCATAACCACCAGGCTGCTGATGGAGGAGTAGGGCTTGTTTACATCAAACGGAATGGCAAGCAAAATCCCAGAGAGTAAAACATACATGAACAGTGCCAGGCTGATTTGGCCATAGGTTGTTTTGAACCGGATGTTTCCTGCTATTTGTTTCACGAGGTTGAGGATTGGATAATAATTTGCCGGGTGTTTTTTTCTTCTTCAAATGGGAAAGAAGACAATGGCTTGTAAGCCGGCCCTTTTACGGCATTTCCTTCCAGATCAAATTCGGAGCCATGACACGGGCAGATAAGCTTGCCATTTTCCACCTTATTAATAATACAACCTAAATGGGTACAGTGTGACGAAAGTACGTTAATCTTCCGGTGTTGATTTATCACCAGATAATCCCTGTAGAAAGAAACAATATTGTTGGTTATCGGTAGTACAACTTTTTTTTGTGCGGCAGAAAGCAAACGGGTTCCCATCATTTTATCCCAGAGGTAAACCATAGAAAGCCCCGTACCCGCAACAGCAAGCTGCAGGAATTTTCTCCGGGTATGTTTTTTTAAGGTCAAAGGGTAATAGTTTCAGGCGAAAATACGAAAATGCGTTGTTTTACCACGAGAAAGGCCGGCAAAATGTCAATAGGAAGAATTTGACAGGAAGTACAACATCTTGACAGAATGAATATTCCGGAAAGTTATCGTGTAATTTATAAAGCTTTTACTTTATTTCTGTTCGGGAAATTTGTGAATTACACTTAAAAACAACATAAAACAGATACTTATGAACAGTCCTGCTTTTTCAGGTTATGCCTGTTTTTTGCAAAAGTTGAAAATAGCGAGGTTTACAGGAGCCGAATTGAACAATCTGCTGGTATTGGAGTCTGATTCGGAACAGGGATATTTTTTTGGCGGCAGCCTGCCTGAACAGATGAAAATGGCCAATGATTACCATCTTTATCTTGTTGTACGCAAAATCATTCCCTGTTTTCAAGACAGAATTATGGATTTCGTGGCAATGCGATTAAGAAAGGCTGCCATTGCTTGTCGAATATTTGGATAAAGAGATAAAACGGCTGAAAAGAGAGCTGTGAAAAATGTCTTTTGAAAAATTCCGGATGGTAAAAATTCCGGTTCTTTTTGCATTTTCGTGAAAAGCCCATCGAATTTAGAGTCAAACTAAATTAGTTTTGCTCCATATGTTTAGCCTGAAATCCAATACGAACTTACTGTAATAAACAGAAGTACAATTTATTACGCATGCGTAATAAATTTACACATCTAACCTGTTTAAATATAATCTAAATAATTGATTATATTTAGATTACGAGATAACTTTCTATAGATTTGCATATTATTCTTAAAAGGAAAAAACCTATGAAAAAGTTTTTCGAAATTATCCTGATTGTGATTGTCCCATGGATTGTTATCTTTTGGATTGTTTTCTCTTATAACGGTGACAAGGACAGGGATTATTTTTCTGAAAAGAAGATTGAGATCAAGCATGATTCCGTTCCTGTGGATCACTCGAAGTTTGCAGTGCTACAACAAAAGTTTAAGACACCTCAGGACATGACAAAAGCTTGTCTGAGTTGCCACAACGGGCGCGGGAAAGAGTTTATGAAGACACCTCACTGGCTATGGTTGCAAAGGGACACCATCCCCGGAAGAGGCGTTTTTAATCTTGGTAAAAGAGATTTGCTGAACGACTTTTGTATTGGCGTTAATTCCAACGAACATCTCTGCTCTATGTGCCATGCCGGTTATGGCTACAGTGATAAGAATTTTGATTTTCACAACCAAAACAACATAGATTGTGTGGTTTGTCACGATAACACGGGGACTTATCACAAGTCGAATCCCTGTATGGGGCCGAATCTTCCAAAATCAGGACTTCCGGCACTCGGTGTAAACTTGAATTATGTAGCACAGCATGTAGGTGCTCCCCGAAAAAGTAATTGCGGCCAGTGCCACTTTGTAGGCGGAGGCGGTAACAATGTAAAGCATGGAGACTTGGAAATGGGGCTGCTCCATTGTACCCGCGATTTTGACGTCCATATGGCCTCCAAAGGGAAAGATGCCAAAAACATGCGTTGTCAGGATTGTCATAAAACAGAAAACCATAACATTACAGGACATTTATATACGGTGGCCTCGTCGGCTCATAACCGTGCAACCTGTGTGGAATGCCATACAGACAGACCTCATAAAAGCAAATTGCTGAACGACCATTTTAAAACAGTGGCTTGCCAAACCTGCCATATTGCAGAATATGCCAAAGGCTTTCATACCAAAATTATCTGGGACTGGTCCACAGCCACCAGAATGGATAAAAACGGAAAACCTATTTTTGATAAAGATCTTCCGGGACATACCTATACTTATGATGGGAAAAACTATAAAAATGTGGAAATTCAATACGACTCGCGTCACGGAACCGCTGTTTTCCAGAAAGATGTAAAACCTGAATACATCTGGTTTAACGGGACTGCAGGCCATCATATGCTTCACGATAAGGTGATGGATACTACGAAAGTGTTGGTATTGAATCCGCTGAATGGCTCTTACAAAGACAATGTAGAGCCTCAAGATCCCAAACATCCTTCCAAAATATGGCCTGTGAAAGTTATGCGGGGCAGACAACCTTTCGATCCGGTAAACCATCTGTTGATTCAGCCTTATCTTGCCGGAAAAATTAAAGGGAGTGGGGCTCTTTGGGCTGACTATAACTGGAATGCTTCTTTTGCACACGGCATGAAATACATTGGTTTGCCATACAGCGGGCATTATACTTTTATCAAAACAGAATCAATCTGGCTGCTTAATCATGAAGTGTCGCCCTCCGACGAAGCTTTGAAATGTACCGATTGCCACAATGCACAGAACAGCCGACTTAAAAATCTGACTGGCTTTTATCTGCCCGGCAGAGACCATAGTTCCATTCTAGACGATGCAGGATTGGTTTTTATCCTTCTTGTTTTGGTGGGGGTGAGCATTCACGGTATTTTGAGGATGGTAAGCAACAAAAAAAATAATTAAAAATTCTTTGACTATGAAAAGAGTATTGATTTATAAACGATACGAGAGGTTTTGGCACTGGACACAGGCCGCATTGATTTTGTTGCTGGCTTTGACAGGATTTGAAGTTCATGGCGTTTATCATCTGTTTGGTTACGAGCAGGCGGTGCTTCTCCATCGCAACCTGGCCTGGGCTTTTATCATTCTGATAGTTTTCACCCAGTTTTGGAATGTTACTACCGGTGAATGGCGTCAGTATGTTCCTTCTACCAAATTGTTGAAAGCACAGGTTGAATATTATATCACAGGAATTTTCAGCCATGCGCCGCACCCGACACGAAAAACGGTTTACAATAAATTTAATCCGCTACAACGTCTCACTTACCTCGGACTTAGAATATTAATTCTTCCGGTGGTAGTTCTCAGCGGGTTGGTTTACATGTACTATGTTTTCTTTGTTGGCAAGGGCGTTGTCCATAATCTGGGGACTATTGCCTATATTCATGTTGCCGGTGCATTTCTGCTGTTGGGTTTTGTGATTGGCCATGTTTACCTGACTACGACAGGACACAGGCCTCTTTCGGCTATTAAAGCCATGCTGACAGGTTGGGAAGAGATGTCGGATGAAGATGCCGAAATAGCTCTTGAGGAAAACCTGAAAGTTGCTTTGATTGACAGCCGTAAAGGAATTAGCGGCAGAGGCAGTATTGAAAAAGAAGGTATGTTTGATCAGGCCTTCGAAGATGTTGTTGAAAAACTTGGTATCAATACCGAATCAACACGGCTTCGTGAGAAATTGCTGAAATCCAATGTGGGTTATTTCAGGATTAACAAAGACGGCAACTATGAAGAGGTAAATGATGTCTGGCTGTCGTTTTATAAATGTGTTGATAAAAAGAAAGTTGTTGGTACGCACGTAACCCTTGACCGTACGCCTGAAGGAAAAGAGAAGATTATGAATCTAGTGAACCGCGTCCTTGCCGGAGAAACAATTTCAGGCGAACGGGTTCAGCGTGTTTGTAAGGATGGTTCCATTGGTTATCATACTGTATCCGCTGCACCTTACAAGGACAAAGAGGGTAATATAGCCGGCCTCGAAGGATTTATCATTGATATTACTCCTCAGGTTGAAGCCGAAAAAGCACTGGAAAAGAAAATTGCTTCCGGTCATAAAAGTGATGAGTTTTATAAACTGATTTCTTCTTCAAAAGATGTGGGCTATTTCCGGATTGGGAAGGACGGATTTTACCAGGATGTTAACGATACTTATGTGAAGCTTTACAGATATGAATCGAAAGATTGTGTTGTCGGAAAGCATTTTTCGCTGAGCCGTACCAAAGAAGATTTTGTTGTTTTGAAGAAATCTTTCGAACGTGTTTTGAAGGGAGAGACCATTCCATTCGGTATTACCCGTCGTTATTGTCAGGATGGTTCCATTGGCTACCACCACGTTACCATGACTCCGGTTTACGAAGGGGATGAAGTTGTAGGTGTGGAAGGCTTTATTGTGGACAAAACAGACAAAAAACTGGCCGAACAGGAATTAAAAGAGAGCGGGCAGGTTTAAATACTTGG
>CAYYOW010000064.1:0-13551 GCA_964473395.1 uncultured Lentimicrobiaceae bacterium
GTGGCCGGTTTTTTACATAGTGAATTTGTGCAGCAATAATCAGTGTGGAGATGATGACACCAATGGCCACCAGATACTGAATAACAACGAGAAACTTACGCAAACTGGCGGCTGTAAACGAATGCTTTTTGTTACCCCGGAAGATAAGCCCACGTCCGCCGAGTACCTCCACCGGCTTTAGTGAAGAGAGCACAAAAGCCGGAAAGCTGCCGCTGAACAAGGCCAAAAGCAGCATAAACATAATTAGCAACAGGCCAAAGACAAGCCCGGAACCGGAGAAAAGACTGTCAACTAAAGTAATCTGCCGGTTTACCAAACTGTTAAAAGCTGGCATCAGCAGCTCCACAAGACTCAGCGAAAGGATAAAGGCTATAAAAGTGATGATCAATGATTCGCTGATATATTGTAACATCAGCTGCTTTCGGAAAACCCCCATCACTTTGCGGACACCAATTTCACGTACCCGTTTTAGCGAACGTGCCGTGGCAAAATTTATATAATTTATGGATGCCATAAGCAAGATGAACAGCGCCACGGTTACAAAAATGTAGAGGTATGTGATGTTGATGTTGGAATGACTGTCATAAAGTAATCCCTGTGAAAAATGAATTTTCTGAATGGGTTGAAAATTCAGGCGCATGTATCCTCTAATCTTAATCTTTTGTTTTTTAATATAATTACCGATTGCCACATCGGTAAAATAATTTACTCTTTGTGTAAATTCTTGAACATTCACCGTATCGGCAAATTCGACGTAGGTGTAGCAATTCATCCAAAACCAGTTGGTATTCAGGTGCTCCTGTTCCTGTTTGTCTAGCGAATTGATGGAAATAATCGCATCAAATTCCAAATGGGAGGGACGGTTGGTATTATCGAAAACCCCGCTCACGGTATAAGTACGAACACTGGTTTTTAGTTTTTTTCCGAGTGCCGGTTTGTTACCGAAAATCTTCCGTTTCATAGCAGAGGAAAGTACGAGGCTATTAGGTTTTAGTAAACAGCTGTCAGCATTTCCTTCTACAAAGTGGTAATTAAAGATTTTAAACACCCGCGCATCGCCGATAGTCATGTTGGGAATATCGTACATTTTCCCCCGATAATTTACTGAAGAAACGTTGTTTTTGTCCGAAGGGTCGGTAAAAAACAGACGTGTTGATTCCAGGATTCCAGGGAAATTATCTTTCAGTGTATCGGCCAGCAGGTAAGGTGTAAGCGCCATTCTTTCCGCTTTGCCACCGGTTGAGTAGGTTTCGTTTACCCTATAAATATGGGGGTAATTTTTCCAGCTCCGATCATAATAGAGAGCATTCTCCACGTATAGGTATATAAAGACGAAGGCCACAATACCAATGGTCAACCCGGCAAGATTTAACAGGAAATAATTTTTCTGTCTCCTCAAAACACGAAATCCCATACGAAAAAAACTACCCCACATAAGTTTAAACCCGGTTTAAATTTTCATTAATAATTTGACCGTCAAATAAATGTACTATGCGCCGACTGTAGCTGGCATCGTGATGAGAATGTGTCACCATGACGATTGTCATACCTTCTTTGTTCAGTTCATTGAGGATGTTCATCACCTCTTCGCCGTGCAATGAATCGAGGTTCCCGGTAGGTTCATCGGCAAGCAAAAGGTGAGGACGGGTTACGATGGCACGAGCCACCGCCACACGCTGCTGTTGTCCGCCCGAAAGTTGAACAGGTAGTAAGTCTTTCCGGTGAGTAATCTCAAGCCGGTCAATGACCTCCATAACCCGTTTTTTGCGTTCGGTTTTCTTGACTCCCTGATAGATAAGCGGGAGTTCAATATTCTCCCAAATGCTCAGCTCCTCTATCAGGTTGAAGTTCTGAAAAACAAAGCCGATGTTTTGCTTTCGCAAACGGGTTATCTGCTTCTCGGTCAGGCCGTGAACTTCCTTTCCCATAAACCGGTAGCTTCCGGAGCTGGCTACGTCAATCATGCCCAACAGGTTCAGTAAAGTGGTTTTCCCGCATCCCGATGGTCCCATTACCGACACAAAATCGGCCTCTTCCACTTTCAGGTCAATACCGGCAAGAGCCACTGTTTCAATGTCAGCCGATTTGAATACCTTTCTTAATTGTTTTGTTTCTATCATTTCTGATTTTACTATCTCCGAACAAATGTAATCTTTTCCCTTATTCTATTTTGCTAAGCTGTTTTACTTTCTCTGGGTATATAGAGATGTTTAATATTTTTAACGAATATCATGCCAGTCAGTGTAACCTGTTGGTCTCATGTTGTTTGTGATTATTTTTCAGAGAGGGTGTAACAAATAGTGTTCGGAAACGTTCATATTTATGTATCGGCATGAACATTTATCATTAATTTTATCCCGGAATTTAAAGCCCTTGAAGCATGACAAAAATTGAAGCCCACATTTTAGTCGTAGATGATGACACCGACATTTTGCTTGCCGCGAAAATGTTTCTACGTCAATATTTTAAATTTATCCACACCGAGAAAAACCCGGAAAATATTCCCGATCTGTTGCGCAACGAGACCTATGATGTCATTTTGCTGGATATGAATTTTTCGCGTGATGCCAACACCGGACAGGAAGGTTTTTACTGGCTGAACAAAATTCTGGAGATTGACCCTGCTGCCATCGTTATTTTTATCACAGGTTACGGTGACATAGAGCTGGCGGTGCAGGGCATAAAAGAGGGTGCCACCAACTTTATCCTGAAACCCTGGGAAAACAAAAAACTGCTTGCCACCATTGAAGCTTCGCTGAAAATCAGGATATCGAAGGTTGAACTGGAAAATCTTCGGTCAACCAACAGACTTTTGGTGGCTGACCAGGACCATGCATTCAGCAACATCATTGGCCAGTCCAATGCCATGAAAAAAGTCTTGAAGACTGTGGAGAAGGTGGCGAAAACAGATGCTAACGTATTGATACTAGGTGAAAACGGAACTGGAAAAGAGGTCATAGCCCGTGCTATTCACCGTGCTTCACATCGCAGGGATAAGATGTTTATCAATGTTGACCTGGGAGCTATCACGGAAAGTCTTTTCGAGAGTGAGCTTTTCGGCTATAAGAAAGGTGCGTTTACCGATGCGCGCGAAGACCGGGCCGGACGCTTTGAAGCTGCAAACCACGGTACCCTGTTTTTGGATGAAATTGGCAACCTGCTGCCCAGCCTGCAATCGAAGCTGCTGAGCGTGTTGCAGAGTCGCAAAGTGGTACGCCTCGGCTCACATAAAGAAATTCCGGTGGATGTGCGTCTTATTTGTGCCACCAACATGCCTCTATACGAAATGGTAAAAGAAAACAAATTCCGTCAGGATCTGCTTTATCGCATCAACACGGTGGAGATTATCATCCCTTCACTCCGCGACCGAACCGAAGATATTGAGCTCCTGCTGAATCACTTTCTGGAAATATATTGTAAAAAATATAAAATACCACAAAAGCGTATTACCCCCGGAACACTTAAGCGGCTTCAGATGCACAGCTGGCCGGGAAATATTCGTGAGTTACAGCATGCTGTTGAAAGAGCCGTTATCCTCAGCGAAGGAAAAATGCTGGAGCCACAGGACTTTTTTATGAACGAAGTCCCCGAAAACCAGGAAGGCGTCTTTCCGGTAAACATGAACCTCGAAGAGACGGAAAAAGTTCTCATCCGCAAAGTGGTGGACAAACATGGTGGAAACATAAGCCGTGCGGCCAAAGAGTTGGGGCTCACACGAGCATCCCTTTACCGAAGAATTGAAAAATATGGTTTATAAAAAATTCAGACTTCAGGTAGTTCTTCGCATCCTGTTGGTAATCATTACGCTGCTGCTGATTTTCTCCTTTTATAAGGATGCGGCTTACCGTATAAGTATCATTATCCTCGGCGTGTTGTTCGTAGCTCAGGTTATCTTTCTCATTCGCTATATTGAGCAAACCAACCGGAAACTGGCCCTTTTTTTCTCCTCTATCCGGAATTCTGATTTTATGGGCTCATTTGTGGACGATGGTCTGGGAAAAAGTTTCGATGAGTTGAACCGTGAATTTAATGAGGTTATTGATGCTTTCAAGAAGACTAAAACCGAAAAGGAGGAGAATTTCAATTACCTGCTTACAGTTATCCAACATGTGAGCATTGGTGTGTTGGTATATACCCATAACGGGAAAGTAGATGTTTATAACAATGCTGTGAAAAGCCTTTTGCAGGTGAAACATTTGCGCAACATCAAACAGCTGACTGACATATCGGTGGAGCTGAGCACCACACTGCTCGAAACCAAAGCCGGTGAAAAAAAGCTGGTGAAAATTTTTGTGGGCAACGAGCTCTTACAACTCTCCATTCATTCCACTGAGTTCTTGATGCATGGCGAAAAATATCTCCTGGTTTCTTTGCAGGATATACATCCGGAACTGGAGCAAAAAGAGGTGGAGTCGTGGCAAATGCTTATCCGCGTGCTTACCCACGAAATTATGAATTCTATAACCCCCATTTCATCGCTGGCCTCCACTGTACAGGATATTTTAAAAGAGTTTCAAAAAGACAATAAGCAATTTTCAGAAGAAGAGGTCGTGGACATGGAGAATATCGCCAGTGCTATCTCCACCATCGAGAGGCGCAGCAAAGGATTGTTAAATTTTGTAGAGTTATACCGTAACCTTACCCGGATTCCTAAACCACATTTCCGTTATTTTCCGGTTGCCGACCTCTTTCGTCGCACACTAGAGCTCATGGAGCCTAAATTTGAGAAACTGAATATTCAGGTAGAGACTAAAATATTCCCCGGTGATCTGAAACTTCTTGCCGATCCCGATTTGGTAGATCAGGTGCTTATCAATCTGTTGCTCAACGCTATTGATGCTGTTGAAAAAACAGAAATCAGACAAATCAGCCTGTCTGCTTCGGTGAACCTGAACAACCGTACGCTGATTGAAGTGACCGATACAGGCATCGGCATAAGCCAGGGAGCAATAGACAAGATTTTTATGCCTTTTTTTACATCCAAGAAAACCGGTTCGGGGATTGGGCTGAGCCTTTCGCGTCAGATTATGCAAATGCACAAAGGAAGTCTTTCGGTACGCTCCGCTCCGGGAAAAGGTGCTTCTTTCATCCTTGTTTTTTGATGCTGCCAACGTGCTAATTTTGTAATTTTGTAAAAAATATAGAATAGAAATGAAAAAACCGGCCATCACACGTCGTAACATTAGTGAAAATATCAAAAACCGTTGGAGTCCCCGGGCTTTTGACGGTAAACCTGTTGAAGAAGAGAAACTTTTGTGTGTTTTGGAGGCTGGTCGTTGGGCTGCCTCTGCTTTTAATGAACAGCCATGGCGCTTTGTGGTCGGCAAAAAGGGAGAGGAGAAGTATGACAAAATCCTTGCTTCCTTAATAGAATGGAACCAGCAGTGGGCAGGTAAAGCACCTGTTTTGATTTTAAACCTTGCCAAAAAAACTTTCAGCCGAAACGGTAAAGTTAATGCTACAGCCTTGTACGACTTGGGACAAGCAGTAGCTGGTTTGGCTATGGAGGCTGTAAATCAGGGTCTTGTAAGTCACCAAATGAGTGGCTTTGATATGGAAAAAGCAAGACTTTCTCTGGGTATTTCAGAAGACTTTCAGGCCGTTTCGGTTATGGCTCTCGGCTATTATGGTAGTGTGGAGGGCCTTCCTCAGGATATGCAGCAAATGGAGATGTCAACACGCGAGAGAAGGGCAGGGGAAGATTTGCTTTTTTAAAGAAAAAAAGATGAAATATAAATTACTGTTTGTTTTTAGTATGGTAGCTGCTTTTGCACTGGCTTCGTGCGGCCAATACAGCCGGTCGACACAGACCCGTAAAGACAAAACTGTTGAAAAAACCGCCAGTATTCCTGATTTTAATGCCGATTCGGCTTATGCTTACACGGCCACTCAGGTAGCCTTTGGCTCGCGGGTTCCTGGCACTCCGGCTCATGCAGCTTGCGCAAAATGGATCATCCAAAAGATGAAATCTTTTGCCGACACGGTTTATGTACAGAAATTCAAAGCCCGTACTTATGATGGTGTGTTACGGAGTGGTGAAAACATCATTGGTTCTTTTTTTCCGAATTCTCAAAACCGTGTTCTTTTGATGGCACATTGGGATTCGCGTCCTTTTGCCGACCATGATCCGGACAAAGCCAAATGGAACACCCCCATTATGGCTGCCAACGATGGTGCCAGCGGTGTGGGCGTTTTGCTGGAGATGGCACGTGAGTTTCACTTGCACCATCCAAATGTGGGTATAGATATAGTCTTTTTTGATTTGGAAGACTGGGGCCCCCCCGCGTACTTGAAAATACAGGGGAAAGAAAATTCCTGGGCACTTGGTGCACAATATTGGGCAAGGCATCCGCAGGTTCCGGGTTATTCCGCTACTTTCGGTATTCTGCTCGACATGGTGGGTGCCAAAAATGCTACTTTTCTGAAAGAGTATTATTCTCGCCAGTATGCGCGTTACTACGTTAACTTAATCTGGAGAACCGCAAGAGGGCTGGGCTACGACAATTATTTTCCTAATCGGGATGGCTACCCTATCGACGACGATCATCTCTACGTGAATAAAATTGCCGGTATTCCTTCTGTGGATATCATCCAGCTTGATCCCAACAGCCCTAATGGCACTTTCTGGAAATACTGGCACACCTCCGGCGACACCATGGATAAAATCGACAAGCAAACACTGAAAGCGGTAGGGCAGGTATTGCTGACGGTGATATATGGGATGTAGCACCGAAGTGCCTAAAGTTTGCAGTGCCAAACCCGAAAACCGGAAAAAACAAATCACAAATAAGTTCCAAATTTCTAAAGATTCAAATCCCGAACGGTGGTTAAATGCTCCGCTGTAAAACAAGTAGTTAGTCAATTGTCATTAGCTCCGTTGTCAAACAGTAGTCTATCAATTGTCAAACAATCGAAATTTACTCAACTTCACAACTTCACAACTTCACAACTTCGCAATTTCACAACTTCGCAACTTCTCCCCATCTCCTCGTCTCTCAGTTTCCCCGTCCCTTTTTATCTTCGTCTCTATTACAATCTATAATCATTAAAAATTCTTATTTTTTCTTAAAAATTAGTATGCATGCGTAATATTTCAAATTATTTTACCGATATTTGTGCAAAATAAACGGATAACTTAAAAATTTATATCATGAAAATTCTGGTATTGATTAGTAATGTACCTGATACGACAACGAAAATCAGGTTTACCGGGGACAATAAAGCCTTTGACTCCGCGGGTGTTCAGTGGATTATCAACCCTTGGGATGAACTCGCGCTTACCCGTGCAATGGAATTGAAAGAGACTGGGGGAGTGGAAAAGATCACGGTAGCCAACGTGGGTGCCAAAATTACCGAACCAACTTTACGTAAAGCACTTGCCGTAGGCGCTGATGATGCCATCCGCATTGATGCCCTCCCTCTCGATGCTTATTTTGTTGCCACGCAACTGGCTGAAGTAGCCAAAGATTACGACCTTATCCTTGCGGGTATTGAAGCTTCCGATTACAATGGTGTGGGTGTTGGCGGTATGTTGGCAGAAATGATGGGCATTAACTCAGTGTCAGCGGTTTCCGGTATTGACATGGAAAATGGCGAGTTGAAAATCCATCGCGATATTGATGGCGGTTCGCAAGTATTAACCGTGCCTACACCGTTGGTGGCTATTGTTCAAAAAGGGATTGCCATTGACCCACGAATTCCGGCTATGCGTGGCATTATGATGGCACGCAAAAAACCACTTAACGTTGTGCCTCCAATAGATGCTGAAGCCAGAACTGAGTTTTTGTCATACGAACTACCGGCTCCGAAAGCGGCCTGTAAAATGGTGGAGGAGGACAATGCAAAAGAGCTGATCAGACTTTTACACGAAGAAGCCAAGGTGTTGTAATTCAAATTTTAACCTTTAAAAACTAGAAAAATGTCAGTATTAGTATATACAGAAAATTGGGCTGGTAAATTTAAAAAACTCAGTTATGAGATTGTCTCTTTTGCTGCCGCTATTGCGAAGGAGATGGGAAGTAGTGTAACTGCCCTGTCCATTGGCCATGTGGCTGATGATGAACTAAAATCACTTGGAAAATATGGCGCCAACAAAGTGCTGAATGTACAGGATGATCGTTTTGAGTCGTTGGACAACAAAGCGCTGGCCGATGCTGTTGCCAAAGCTGCCGAAAGTGAAGGGGCCAAAGTGATTATTTTTGCGCATAACAACGAAGGGAAAGCCATTGCTCCCCGCGTTTCCGTAAAACTCAACGCTGGTTTGGTTTCCGGTGTTACAGGGCTTCCGGTAAGTGTTGACCCGTTCGTGGTTCGCAAAAAAGTGTTCACCGGCAAAGCTTTTGCCAACATCCAAATCAAAACGGAAGTAAAGGTTATCACTTTTGCCCAAAATTCTTACGAGGTAGCTGAAAATCCAACAGATACAGCCATTGAAGTATTTGATCCGCAGATTGGTGATGGCGAATTCAACACGGTTATTAAAGAGACTCATAAAATTACGGGAAAAGTGCTGCTGACCGATGCCGAAATTGTTGTTTCGGGTGGTCGTGGTATGAAAGGCCCCGAAAACTGGGGCGGCCTCGAAGAATTGGGTGAACTGCTCGGCGCCGGAATGGCCTGCTCGCGTCCGGTTTCGGATGAAGGCTGGCGCTCACATGAGGAACATGTGGGGCAAACAGGAAAAATCATTGCTCCGAACCTGTACCTTGCTTTTGGTATTTCAGGTGCTATCCAGCATTTGGGTGGTGTTAACTCTTCGAAATTCCTTGTCGCCATCAACAAAGATCCTGAAGCACCTATTTTTGAAGCTTCCGATTACGGTATTGTAGGCGATGCTTTTAAAGTGATCCCTCAGCTTATTGAGGCTGTAAAAGAGATGAAAGCAAATAAGTAGTAAGCTTTCTTTAACAAAGCTCCCTATTTATAGCAAAAAAAGCCGGAACAAATTTTCTTGTTCCGGCTTTCGCTTGTTACGCAGGGGAGAGATTTAATCCCGCATAAGGCTTCTCGAAATAATAATTTTCTGAATCTCGGAAGTACCTTCGTAAATTTGTGTCAGTTTGGCTTCGCGCATGAGACGCTCCACATGATACTCTTTCACATAACCGTAACCACCGTGAATCTGAACGGCTTCTGTGGTTACTTCCATAGCCATGTCGGCAGCATATTGCTTGGCCATGGCGCTGGCCACAGTGATGGGCTTGTGGTGGTCTTTCAGCCAGGCAGCCTTCAGACAAAGGTTACGGGCATTTTCAATTTTTACGGCCATATCGCTCAGCTTAAAAGCGATAGCTTGATGATTAATAATTTCGGTACCGAAAGATTTCCGCTCTTTGGAATAGGCCAGCGCTCTTTCAAAAGCGCCCGAAGCAATACCCAGCGCCTGTGAAGCAATGCCAATACGGCCGGCCTCAAGTACCATCATGGCAAATTTAAAGCCAAAACCATCTTCACCAATCCGGTTTTCTTTAGGAACTTTTACATCGGTAAACATAACCGAATGTGTGTCAGAACTACGCATCCCCATTTTGTTCTCGTGAGGGCCTATTGTAATACCAGGTGTGTTTTTCTCCACAATAAAAGCATTGATACCGTGGCTGTGTTTATCCGGATGCGTCTGTGCCATAACAATATACGTAGAAGCTGATCCGCCGTTGGTAATCCAGTTTTTGGTTCCGTTCAGAAGGTAATAATCGCCTTTGTCTTCAGCCGAAGTGTATTGATGGGTGGCATCCGAACCGGCTTCCGGTTCCGACAAAAGAAAAGCTCCGATAACCTCACCACGGGCAAGAGGGCGCAGATATTTCTGTTTCTGCTCTTCGTTGCCAAAACGGTTCAGCCCATAACAGACCAGCGAGTTATTTACAGACATGATTACTGCCATGGAAGCATCGACTTTGGCAATTTCTTCCATTGCCAGGACGTAGGAGATGGAATCCATTCCCCCTCCGTCATATTCCGGCGATACCATCATTCCCAAAAACCCAAGCTCGGCAAGATTTTTTAAATGGCGGGTAGGAAATTCAGCTTTTTCTTCTCTTTCCAGAACATCCTGAGATAGTTCACGTTGGGCATAATCTTTGGCAGCCTGCTGTATCATAAGCTGCTCTTCGGTAAATTCAAAATTCATGATATATTTTTAAGATAAAACTACGATTGTCCGCTAGCAAATGTAGGGAATAATTGTTTTGAACTTATTCTAAATTTGAAGCAGTATTGAGACTGCCTTTGGTCGGTAATTTATATTTTGTAACCCTTCATTTTTTCGGAAGCCTTGTTAAAACCGGCCACCAGTTTCTCCATAATTTTGCTCACCGGCATCACAGCATTAATCATTCCGGAAATTTGCCCTATTTCCAGTTCTCCTTCGGTCATGTCTCCTTCGAACATCCCTTTTCTGGCCCTTCCTTTTCCAAGTAACTCAGTCATTTTTTCTTTTGTAGCACCGGCTAGTTCGGCCTGATGAACTTTTTCAAAAAACGAATTACGAAGCAACCGTACCGGAACAAGTTGTTTTAGCGACAGGTAAGTTTCTCCGTCTCCGGCATCCACAACTCTCTGTTTAAAGGCTTCATGTGCCGAAGACTCTGCCGAGGCAGCAAATAGGCTTCCGATTTGTACGCCGGCTGCCCCCAGTGCCATCGCCGCATACATGGCTGCTCCGGAACCAATTCCGCCGGCAGCAATCACCGGAATTTGTACCACATCGCGAAGCATCTGGAGTAAAACCAACGTGGTCGTCTCTTCAAAACCATTATGCCCTCCGGCTTCAAACCCTTCGGCTACGATGGCATCCACGCCGGCATCCTGTGATTTCAGTGCAAATCTTTTGTTGGCCACCACGTGTACCACCGTTATCCCCTTTTCTTTCAAAAATGTGGTGTATTTTTTTGGGTTTCCGGCAGAGGTAAAGACGATTTTAACCCCTTCGCGGACAATGATTTTCACGATCTCATCCGTCTGTGGATATAGTAAGGGTACATTTACACCAAAAGGTTTTGAAGTAGCCTGTTTGCACTTCCGGATGTGTTGTTCCAGTGTTTCCGGGTGCATAGAGCCTGCCCCGATAAGGCCAAGTCCACCGGCATTGCTAACTGCCGAAGCCAGTTTCCAGCCGCTGCACCAGATCATGCCGCCCTGAATAATGGGGTATTTAATGTTAAATAATTCTGAGATATCTTTCATGGTTTCTGGATGTTATTTAGTTGTCATTCAATGGTCAAGCAATAGTCAAACAATTGTCATTCAATTGTCAAGCAGTTGTCATTCAATGGTTATTCAATCGTTAAACAGTTGTCAGGCATTGTCTGTGTCAGGAGCTTTTGTAAGTCTCGGTTTTGCCGATGGAATGGATGTAATTATTCAATTTTACACCAATATCATCTATTGTTTTTACAAAATTTGAAAATGTTTCCTCATCTATAAGTTTTCTGTTTTTTGCCTTGGTGAGCCAGGTTTTGGTTTCAAAAAGGGAGCCACGGGAGTAATAGCTGAAATTTTTGGTTTCCTTGTAATGAAATCTTCCCAGCCCTTCGCTCATATTGGCAGCTACCGAGTCTGCGGCTCTCACCAATTGCTTCCCCATGGTATCTTTAGCAAAAAAGTCCCATCTCAACACGATTTTCCAAATTTTTTCTCCCATCTCCATCGCATCCTGATAAACCCTGAATTCTTCGAGTTTCATAATACTGATTTTTAATTTGTTAAAACATTCTTCACTTCGTTAACAACCGTTTACCAGTGTAGCTAATGACGATTGACTGACCACTGTTTGACAGCGTAGCACCTGACAACTAACTTTTCACTCATTTATTAACTAAAATTTCTAACGCTTCTTCATCTCTTCCATCATCTCCTTCACCACCAAATTGGCATCTTCTTTAATATCGAGAATTGTTGCATCAAGCATGTAACAAGGTGTTGTAAATACATTGTATTTATGATCGTGAACCACTTGCCCATGCGTGGTTACCACATGTTTGCTGCCCATTTTTTCTATGGCTTCAATGGCTCCGGGGTCGTTTCCAATGGTTACTTCCACGCCCTGGATCACACGAGCCACCACTGCCGGAGCAATACACAAAGCACCAATAGGCTTATGCGCGGTTAGCATCTGTTTTATGGCATCTTCCACTTCCGGATTAACAGTGGCGTTGGCGCCATCAAAAGCAACGGAACTCAGGTTTTTGGCAGCGCCGAAGCCGCCCGGAAAAATGAGCGCATCAAAATCAGCAGCTTTAAATTCGCTCAGTGGTTTGATGTCGCCTCGTGCAATGCGTGCCGATTCCACCAGCACATTGCGGCTTTCGTTCATTTCTTCACCCGTTAGATGATTGATAACGTGATACTGCGGAATGTCCGGTGCAAAACACTGATACGCAGCCCCTTCCTCAAGGATAGACAACAGGGTCATGGTAGATTCGTGGATCTCGGCGCCATCATAAACACCGCATCCCGACAACACTACGGCAAATCTTTTCTTTTCCATGGCAAAATATTTTTAGATCATTTGTCTGGCTAAATTAATAAAATATGAGGTTTCCGGGAGGACCTCTTTTTGAATGAAAAATCATTTATTCTTTTGGGTTGCAACTTGCCGGTTTACCCTGTCCTTGCTAATCAGCGATGCTTTCTCCAACAGCTACAAGCCTCATTTGTCAATATTCCGCAACCAAAACCAATCTGTATAAAAGAATGTATCATTATTAAGATTCAATTAAAATTTATTGATAAACAATAAAAAAATATTGACTTTTAATAATTCTCGTTTATCTTTGCTGTGAATTTATAAATACAATTATCATGGAAACAAAAAAAGCACCTCGGAGCATTTATGTAATTTACAGGATCGTTAATCTGTTCTTTTGGTTAGGGGTAATTATCATTTTTGGGTTAATGGTGGATACCGTTTTATTCTATACAGGTGTTAGTAACGATGTCGGATTATCGGGTCGAACACTGCCTGTTAATATTAAAATTTCGGAAACCGGACAGCTGCATCATGAAAATAAGAATTACACATTAAAGTTAAAAACTACTACAGAAAATATTGAAGTGGTCAACCCGCCCCGGTTTATAACAAAGAAATCTGTCCTTGTAAATCTTTTAATTTTTTTAATCTCATTATATTTAATTTGGGTTTTCAGAAAATTTGTCAAAAATGTTAAAAATGGCGAAACCTTTTCAATAAAAAACATTTCACTGTTAAAGAGGATAGCCTATGTATTAGTTGGCTCTTGGTTCGTCAATACCATTTACGCTCAGTTTCTTTATTTTTACATTACAGACCATGTCAAATTTACTCAAATTCATATTTTGAGTAGTGGTTTTCTATACAATTTAAATATAGATTTGCTTTGGCAGGCTTTAATCATTTGGGTTCTGGCGCATATATTTATCACCGGATTGAAACTGAAACAGGAAAAAGATTTAACAATATAAAAACATGGCAGTTATTGTAAATTTGGATGTGATGCTCGCCAAGCGGAAAATGAGTTTGACGGAATTATCGGAAAAGGTTGAGATTACCCTGTCGAACCTTTCCATTCTGAA
>CAYYOW010000065.1:0-13366 GCA_964473395.1 uncultured Lentimicrobiaceae bacterium
ACTCCGCCAGACTTGTAATCTTGTTTACCATAGCATTTATAATTTAAATTAAACATTAGGATAATTATAGGTGAAAATTGTAAATGCAATGAGGGGGATGAAGTAAGGTTTTGGCAGGAAAAAAAATGAGAATTAAAAATGGGCTTCCCGATGAGGAGGTGAAGGGTCTCGTTTCTCGAAAAAGTAAAAAACGGAGGCAGTTTTATCTTAATATATAGAAAAGCCTTTTTCAACGAATAGCATCTTTGTTAAGAAATAACAGAAAGTCAAATATATATTTATTTCCGAGAGTTTTTCTATAGATCTATAAATTTATAATCAGTCTAAATATAAATAGTTGAAAATTCTAACATTAGGAGCAACAGCAAAAGCACTTAAAACCCTCTTTATATTTCTGTCTGTCAGATATATAGCAGACCTAAGTTAACAACCTGTTATCCGGCTGAAATTAATTCATATTCTACAAAATCGTTTTATATTTTGACGACAATTTGAATACCAAGAGCTGAGAAGAGGGTTCGAATATCATCTTCAAGGTCGTTGGGGTTAAAAACAACCTGATCTACCTGTTGTTTTATGAGCCAGGCAGCCAGCTTGATGGCTTTTCCATGCTGGTCGGACGATACAGGATTTTTTACAAGTTTACTGTTCAGAAGATCACCGTGAGCATTCATCTCTTTAAGTTCAATCCATGCAGACCTGCCAAATGTTTTGGAAATATTTGATTTGGATTCATCAAGCAACAGGGCTACCTTTTTAAAGGTCTTTTTTTCCGGTTCGTAGTGGATGGTGGTGTTGGCTAGGTTTGGAATTTGCCGGTACAGTTCCTGTTCAATTTTATCTATCAGCAGATGGGCACTGTCAATATTTTTTTCTTTCACCTGTAACACGATATCGGCAAAGAGCATGCTGCCTGAACGACGGATAAAAAGCCGTTCTGTTTTTCCCACATCCGGGAAGCTGTCGATCACCTCCCGGGCTTTTTTCAGTGTCGGGGTACCCGCAGATGCATCCATAAGTGACAAAAAAGCATCGCGCAGAATTTCATATGCACCGTAAAAAATCATCAGGACAATAATCACCACCGCTACTTCCTGAGCATGAGGGATAGAAAAATGCCAGCCCACAATTCCTGCAATAACGACACCACTGGCACCTATATCGCCCAGCCAGTTTAAGGCATCGGCTCTGACACCCGGAGATTTAAGCCGGTTGCCGGCTTTCCGCTCGAAAAAATAAAACACAAATTCCAGCAATACCAACACCAGCATAAAAATAAGTGTTCCCCAAATATTTTCAGGAGTCTTTATGCCATGGCTGAAAAAAACTGTCCGGATAATCCCATATCCCGCCAGTAAAATAGCAAAACCGCCCAGTGTTGCAGCTATATCTTCCAACTTATTCATCCCGAAGGGAAACCGCCCCGACTTATGACCAGCAAAGCGCAAGGCCAAAAACAGCAAAAAAGCACCAATGACATCGGAAATGCTGTGGATACCGTCGGCCGTTATAATGGTGGAACCGACCCAGAACCCCCAGGAGAGTTTAGCCGCTGAAAAAATTAAATTGAGCAGTATCGAAGCGAGCAGCCAGGCTTCTCTTTCCCGCTTTTTATTAAACCAAAGCATTGATCCTGATTTGTTGCAAATTTAACACAAAAAAGCAACCTTCTTTTAAGCTACACCACAATAAAAACGACACTTGCCGCAATAATGGCAGAAAAACCAATAATGAGCGGTTTTCTCAATTTGCGGCTTCCCAGCGACAGGGCGTAAACAAGTTTTATGAGGTTGTTGCTGGTAACGGCAATCAGTGTAGCCTGGCTCAAAACCGTCAGTGCCAACCCATATTTCCCGGTAAACAAACTCAGCAGAAAAGGATCAACATCGGTAACGCCCACCACAAGCGAGAGGATATCCAGCCCTTTATCACCGTAATGCTGCATAACGAATTTCGTCAGCAGAGCAAAGATGACAAATAAAAAGGCAAACAACAGGGCTGTTTTAAATTCCAACGGATTTTTGGCAACAACTTGTTTAAAATCCATATCCTTTTCTCGCTTTCCTGTTTTCAAAATCAACCACGAAATCAACATAGAAAAAAGAGCAAGCGAAACAAAAGGTGTTAAAAGCTTATATGCCAAGGCGGTGTCAAATATAAACGCCAGGATAAGAATACGCAAAAACATCATGGCCGTAGCAAGAATAGTGGCAGAAGATATTTGTATAGCACTTGTATCCTGATTTTTACTTTTGCGAGCCAGCACCACGGTGGTAGCCGTACTACTGTACATACCACCCAGCAAACCTGTTATCATCAAACCCTTTTTGGGAAAAAAGAATTTTTGAATCAGGTAACTTACATAAGATATTCCGGAAATTACCACCACGGCCACCCAAATCTTAAACGGGGAAACAGGCAAATAGGAGCTGATAGCACCGTGTGGCAATAGTGGCAGGATAATACCTGATATCAACAAAAATTTTGCAAGGGTAATGAACTCATTTTCATCAAACCGGCTACTGAGTTTCCAGAGAAACTTTTTGAGCTCGGTGAAAACCAACACTACCGTAACAAGGGAAACCGTCATCCAAACTGGCTTGAGATAAACCAGAGGAGTCAGGCTGTATGTAATCAATACCACCACCATGGAGGTGATACCATACTTGCTTCTATTTTCGATTTTTTTCCAGTAAAAGATGGCAAGAAACAGCGCAATTGCCATTCCGCCACCGGCAAACAGCAGCAAATTATGAGGCGCAATTACGTACAACACAAAGCCCAGCATCCCGATAAAAACATGGGTACGGTCGGTTCCATAAAGCGAGCCGGGTTTTTCATGGATATGATGCCGTCGCTGCTCAAGCCCTATCAGTAACGAAAATACCAGTACCAATACAAAATTGATAAAATCGTCCGGAATGTTTTTAAGCATCTTCTCTTCTGTTTCTTTTAAAATACAGTTTCCCGTTTAAACACTTAGTTCGGAAAAAGATTTTGGTCAAAAGTCAAGACCGAAAGTAATATCACGAAAATCCTGACACAACCAGCATATTATCCTATTATTATTTTTTCCCAGACCTGGCCTTTACCATTTTTGATAAAACCACCTTCATTTGCTGAAGCTCCTTGCCGTAACCTGCCCAATCATTTTTCTTTAAATAGTTCAGGGCATTGTTGTAATGTTCAAGTGCATTTTGTGCCTGACTTGAAAAAACAGATGTTCCCATTATCTGTTGCGGTATGGAAAGTTGCCGGAATGTGGTATCCTGGCCAACAGGTACATTAAAGACTGCTTTCAGAGCCTCATCCAAAGTCCTTCTCATTTCAATCTTCTCTTTATAAGCTACGATAACTCTTTTCAATTCAGGAATTTGGCCTTGTTCCGACTGTAGGTAAACCGGTTCCACGTAAAGAAATGAATTTTTTATGGGAATCACCAGCTGGTTTCCTTTGATTACTTGCGACCCCTGCTGTCCCCAAAGGGTTAGCTCGGAAGAGATATCCGGTTTCTGGTTAATTCGCGCTTCAATTTGCATGGGCCCGTATATCAGCTTATCTTTCGGAAGGGTATAAACAAACAGATCACCATAATGAGGGGCATCGCTACGGGCACATATCCAGGCAACCATATTGTCCTTGCCCGAAGGAGTAAGCGGCAGCATCAAAATAAACTCCTCTTTTTTGGTTTTCGGTAATCGCATAATAATATAATAGGGAAACATTTTCTGCTGCTCGTCACTGTATATTTCATTTGGAACGGCCCAGTAGTCCTCCTGATTATAAAAAACTTTAGGATTGGTCATGTGATACACATTGAACATCTTTGTCTGAATGCTAAACAAATCGGTAGGATACCGGATATGTGCTTTCAGGAAATCGGGCATGGCACTATAAGGTTTAAAAAGCTTAGGATAGGTCTTTTCAAAAGTCTGAATCAAAGGGTCCTTAGGATTAATAACATAAAAGGAAACATTTCCATTGTAAGCATTAATAACAACTTTCACGGAGTTATTGATATAATTTATACCCCTTTCAATAGGATTTTGAAAAACGGGTTCCGAGTAAGGAAACATATTGCTCGTGGTGTAAGCATCGTGTATCCAGTAGAGGTCGCCATCCTTGCCCACCACGGAATAAGGCTGACTGTCGAAAGAGAGAAACGGGGCAATGATTTTGTCGCGTTGCACGATATTTCTGTAAAACATAATACGACTTTGGTCAGTAATGTAACCTGTAAGAAGAATTTTTATATCTGAAAGCTTCCAGGCATAAACCAGTCGCCTGAAAAGGGACGAAATTCGCACCCCGCCTTTGCCCTGATAACTGGTATAAACATTCCGATTGCCTTTGGGGTAATCAAACTCTTTGGCTTTGGTGTTAACCAGGACATATTGGTTTGTTTCTTCGCCATAATAAATACCCATTTTATTGATCTTCAACGGGACAGATGCTGTAGGCGGAATATCTTTTACTATAAGTTCAGGCATGCCGTTGGGCGTGATTTTATTCACGGGACTCATCACCACTCCGTACCCATGGGTATAAATCAGGTGGTCATTTACCCAGGTCTGCGCACGGGCAGGAATTTCCGACACGGGCAACTCCCTGGCTGCCAAAGCAACCTCAGTATATTTCTTAAAATGATAACGATCAACCTGTACACTACTAAAATCATAATACAAACGTATTTCCTGCAACTGTTTGTAGGTTTGAATTAAGGGCCTGCGATCCCATAAACGAATATTTTCGATGGTACGATGATTTTTCAGAATGTCTTTATAAGTTATGTTCTGAGAAACGGGGAAAGGCTTTACCTTAATTTTGTTGAGGCCGTATGCAGCCCTGGTCAGTTTGATGTTATTCAAAATATAAGGAGTCTCTTTTTTCAGCTCATTAGGTTTTACAATATATTGCTCGACGAGGCTGGGATAAATCCAAACAAAACCGACCCATATCAAAGCCCAGGCTCCAACAGTATATAAAAGAAGCTTTTTCTTTCTGTAATAAGGGTATAAAAATAACAGAAGCGAAACCAGTAAACTAAAAATAAATATGGTACGATAAGCGGGAATCTGGGCATATACATCCATATAGGATGGGCCGTAAGCCACTCCGTGAGAAGAGAAGAGGCTGTTGTAAAGCTTAATGAGAAAAAGAGCGGAAATACCCACACCAAAAAAAGCAGAAAGCAGAATCATATGGTCTTTTGCTTTCCCTGAAATATGAAATCTGTTCTCCTGGTAGCCAAAAGCATTGTCAAGATAATATGAGAACAGAACTACTCCAAAGGTGAGTGCCACCATAAAGAGATACCATCCTACAATAAACTGATATATAGGGAGCTTGAAAACATAAAATCCCACATCTTTTCCCAGAATAGGTTCTTTTATTCCAAAGGAAGTAGGATGGATAAATTGTAGAAAACTGTTCCAGTGGCCGGAAGCAGACGAACCCATAACAATGGCAAAAAATAAAATAACTGCTGTCCAGAACCAGAGTACCGCCTTACCCCGATACAATGGTAAAATAAGTGCCCGCGGATCATCTTCCCGAAGAAAGTTGTTACCTCCCCTACTCAGACTTCCTCTTTGATATGCCATACGAACATGAATGGAGGCAAACACTGCAAAAAGAATAAAGAACAAGAGAAAAGAGATAATCTGAGCTAGCAGCATAGTATCGAATACCGAACCGTATCCCATGTTTCTAAACCAAAGCCAGTCACCGTAATAATCGACAAACAGGCCGAATAAGTATAGCGAGGCCAAAATTATTACAGCCAGTATTATCCAATTTTTTAAATTTTTCATGATGAGTATTTAGTATTGTTCCGAACAAATATTTTTAAGATTCTTTGTATCCTGTTTTCTGTATTTGCACATGTATGCCCGATAATGGCAGGCAAGGCAAGAAATCTTCATCTGTTTTTACGATACAATTCTTTTTTGCAAAACAGATTGATTCTACAACAGCCAAAAGTAAACAAAAAAGCTTTCTTTTCAGCAAAGTGTCCATCGAAATAATTCGGACAAAACCAGATCGTAGATGTCGCAAATTTCCAGGCTATATTAAAAACATTCTCAGACTGCCGAACTCAAAATAATATTTAGCTTTTTTCAAAGAATTTTTTTGGGAAAATAAAAAAAAGCTTATTTTTGCCGCTCCAATCCAAAAAGGTACCATAGCTCAGTTGGTAGAGCAACGGACTGAAAATCCGTGTGTCCCTGGTTCAATTCCAGGTGGTACCACTTCTGTAGGAAGACAAAGCCCTGATAGTCATTGATTATCGGGGCTTTTTTGCTTATCCCGACTGAACCTTATCCAGGCTTTTCTCAGAAGTGTAAACAAGAAATCTTATTGGCATTATCGCTTCCGCTTCCTGCGTTGGGAAGTAAACAGCATAACCGTAATAAATATTCCCAGCGTGGTAACTAACGCATTGATAAGGATATGCGAAAACGTGTTAAGAAAATCATGTAGGCTAAAGACTTCGAGAAAAGTCAATAGAATCTGATGAAAAAGCACCAGTGTGAAAGTATATTTCAGAAACCCACCTACACCCAGTTTCGAGAGTCCCGGTTCTTCTCCTTTGGCGTATTCCAGTGTGGGGAAATAGAATTTTATGACACCCGGACGGGCAAAAGCCATAAAGACCACCGCAGCAGTATGTAACCCCAGTGTATTTTCAAAAAAATCGATGCTCAGGCCTGCAGAAAAAGCCAACAGTAGTAGCAGGCTCTTGTTTGTGTCAAATGGTAACAGTAGGATAAACAACAGGTAAACGTATGGGATGACATAACCGCCAAACTGTATGGTATCCAGTACCAGCACCTGAAACAGCGTTAAAAGTGCAAAACGGATAATATTTTTCACGTAAACGTTATTCATCTTGTACCACTCCTTCCAGTAATTTCATCTTTTCCTTCTTTTCCAAGCTCTTGATGATGTAAACGTAATGCAGACTGTTAAAGTCTGTGCTAAACTGTAACGTGGCCTTATTCAGGTTATGGTTTTTGCTTTTTTCAAAATCATGGACCGTGCCAATGTTCAGCCCGGCAGGAAAAATAAACGAATTACCACTCGTGATAATAGTATCGCCAATGTTAAGCTGAATATGTGCCGGGATGTCAATGACTTCACCGAGCCGCCCTTGTTTTTCGCCCCAAACCACGTTCACAAGCTGGGCATCTTTCTTTATGCGGGCACTGATGTGGGCGTGGGTGTTCAGCAGCGACATAGCCAAAGAGTAATTTTGAGAAACGCCAATGATAATACCTGCTATTCCCTTATCCGACAATATCCCCATCTCTTTTTGAATTCCCTGTTTTTTCCCTTTGTTCAGCACAATAAAATTATTGACATGGTTTACCGTGTTGCGGATGACAACGGCCGGGATATATTGATAAGAGGAGTCTTCTTTCTCACGGTAACTACTATCGGGAGCAAGGGTATTCGTTAAAAGCATGTTGAACAGACGGCCGTTTTCTTCCAGAAGTCGCCGGTTTTTTTCTTTCAGGTTAAAATAAGCGGTCATTCCGTGGTAAGTATCGAAGACGTCGCCACTAATGTCGCTGGCAGCATTAAAGCTTAGCATTCGCTGATACGAAAAGCCGTTCATTAGCATCACGAAAGAGGCGATTTCCAGTATGATAAACAGACTGAAAAACTGATGCTTCAGAAAAAAGGACAGCAGGTTACGCATGCAATAACAACAAATTAGTTTACTTTATCAGGAAAGTAAATTTCTCAAAGTTCTTCAGGGCAATACCTGTTCCGCGAGCTACGGCACGTAAAGGGTCTTCGGCAACATGGACGGGTAAATGTGTTTTTTGATGAATCCGTTTGTCGAGACCACGCAGCAGCGAGCCGCCACCGGCAAGGTAAATTCCGGTACGAAAAATGTCGGCAGAAAGTTCGGGAGGGGTGTTCTCCAAAGCATGCAACACGGCAGCTTCCACTTTCGATATGGATTTGTCGAGGCAGGTGGCAATCTCTTTGTAGTTCACCGTAATTTCTTTAGGAATACCGGTAAGCATGTCGCGCCCGTGAACGGCATAATCATCCGGAGGATTTTCGAGGTCAGTGAGGGCGGCACCCACTTCTATTTTTATACGTTCGGAAGTACGTTCACCAATAGTAATGTTGTGCTGCTTGCGCATATACTCTTCAATGTCGGCATTAAAATCATCTCCTGCAATACGGATGGAAGTGTTGTTCACAATACCACCCAGGGCTATTACGGCAATTTCACTGGTGCCGCCGCCGATGTCGATAATCATGTTACCTGTAGGCTCAAGCACATCAATACCGATACCAATGGCAGCAGCCATTGGTTCATGAATCAGTTTGATCTCTTTGGCACCAGCCTGTTCTGCCGAATCTTTCACTGCACGCTCCTCCACTTCGGTAATCCCCGAAGGGATACAAATCACCATTTTCAATGCAGGCGGAAACAATGAGCCTTTTATGCCAATCATCTTAATCATTTCCCGGATCATATATTCGGCTGACTGGAAGTCGGCAATAACGCCATCCCGCAAAGGCCTGATAGTCTTTATATTGTCGTGCGTTTTCCCATGCATCATCATGGCCTTTTTTCCCACGGCAATAATTTTTCCGGTGTTTCGCTCCAGCGCCACAATAGAAGGTTCGTCCACAACTACTTTGTCGTTAAAAATAATGACGGTGTTGGCTGTCCCCAAATCGATGGCAATCTCTTTGGTCAAAAATGAAAATAGGCCCATATTTTATCTCTCCTTTAAACTCATGTTTTATAAATACTCCTGCAAAGATACTTAATGTTTAAAATGTCGGATACCCGTAAAAACCATACTCATTTGATGCAGGTCGCAATAAGCTATGGAATCCTTATCACGGATGGATCCGCCCGGCTGGATAACCGCCCTGACACCAGCTTTGTCCGCTATCTCCACAGAGTCAGCAAAGGGGAAAAAGGCATCGGAAGCCATCACGGCACCCTCCAGCGACAGGTTGAAAGCATTGGCCTTTTCAATGGCATGACGCAAAGCATCCACACGCGAAGTCTGGCCGGTTCCCGAACCAAGCAACTGCTTGTTTTTGGTCAGAACAATGGCATTGCTTTTGGTGTGCTTCACTATTTTGTTCGCGAAAAGTAAATCCTCCACTTCGGCAGCAGTGGGCAGTACCTTTGTTTTCACTTCGAGGTCGGCATCGGTTTCGGTAACCTCATCTCGTTGCTGCCACAAAACGCCGTTCAAAATGGAGCGAAATTGTTCTCCGGCAAAAGTATAGGCTTTCTTTTTCAGGATAATCCGGTTCTTTTTGGTTTGCAAAATTTTCAGGGCTTCAGGCTCATAACCGGGAGCAAGAATGATTTCAAAGAAAATCTTATTAATTTCAGTAGCGGTAGCAACATCAACCGTGCGGTTTGTGACCAGAACTCCGCCGAAAGCGGAAACCGGATCACCGGCCAGCGCATCTTTCCAGGCTTCTGTCAGATTTTCGCGGCAGGCCAGCCCGCAGGCATTGTTGTGTTTTATCACGGCAAAGGTGGTCTCCTCAAAATCATCGATAAGGTGAACGGCAGCATCCAGGTCGAGCAGGTTATTGTACGAAATAGCTCTGCCGTGAAGCTGTTCATAGACCTCTTCGGGATGGCCGAAGAAAACACCCTTTTGATGAGGATTTTCGCCATAACGCAGCACAGTGGCTTTTTGTTCGCTTTTCTTAAACCTTTGTATGTTACCCCGATTCATCCAGTTAAAAATAGACGTGTCGTAATGCGAGCTTACGTCGAAAGCGCCGGCTGCAAAATATTGACGGTCGTCAATATCCGTTTCGCCACTTTTCTGCACCAGCAGTGTGAGCAGATCGTCATACATTTCCACGGAAGGAACCACCAGCACATCGAGCCAGTTTTTGGCTGCCGCCCGGATGAGAGATATCCCGCCGATATCTATTTTCTCAATGATTTCCTGACGCGCCTGCGTATGTGCCAACGTCTCCTCAAAAGGATACAAATCCACGATAACCAAATCGAAGGTTGGGATGGCATATTGTTGCAGTTCCTTCAAATCATTTTCGTTTTCGCGACGAGCAAGGATACCGCCGAATACTTTGGGATGTAACGTTTTGACCCTTCCACCAAGAATAGGCGGGTAGTCAGTCAGCGATTCTACCGTGTGTGCATGAAACCCATTTTGGGTAATAAACTCATATGTCCCACCGGTAGAATAAAGATCAATTTTCAATTCGGAAAGCTTTTTCAAAATGGGAAGAAGTCCATCTTTGTTAAAAACCGATACCAAAGCTGTTTTTATCTTTTTCACAATCTATTGAATTTTAAATGTTTAACTGAGACGCATTGCTTTTAATTTTCTTTTTGCAAAATACAAGGAAAAGATGAAATTTTCCTTTAATTTTGAAAATATATTTTTAGCACAAAAACGGAAACAATATTCACGAAAAAAAGATTGGAATGGTCGTTCTTAAGCTCATCTACGAAAGCTTGGTATTTGCCTATAAGTCATTAGTCATCAATAAGGTAAGGACATTTCTTTCGTTACTCGGTATCACCATTGGTATTTTTTCCATTATTTCGGTATTTACAATTTTTGACAGCCTGCAATCGAACATTGAAAGTGAAATCAACTCACTTGGAAGCAACGTCCTGTTTATACAAAAATGGCCATGGATAATGGGTGGAGGGATGCCGTGGTGGAAATATTTTCAGCGTCCTCAGCCCACGAAAGAGGAGATGAAAGAGATTTTGAAAAGAAGCAACACCGTTGCCGATGCCGCTTATATGTTTTCCGTTACCCGAAATGTTTACAACGGTGACAATTCGATGGATAACATTCCCATTGTTTCCGTTTCCTATCATTACAACAAAGTGATGCCTTTTGATTTGCAGGAGGGCAGGTATTTTACGCAAACGGAAAGTCAGGGAGGCCGTAATTTGGCCATTATTGGTGCGGATGTGGCGAAAAACCTCTACCCGCACGAAGACCCTATAGAGCGCAGCATCAAAGTTTTTGGACGTAAACTATTGATTATAGGGGTGATAAAGAAGAAAGGAGAAAGTGTTTTTGGTAATTCTTCCGATAGTTGGGTTATTATTCCCGTCAACTATGCCCGCACAGTGGTGAATTCGAGAAAAATCAACGCTTCCATTGTAGTTATGTCAAAACCCTATGTGAGTGTTGATGCCATGAAAGATGAGCTGACAGGTATCATGCGTTCCATTCGCAAGTTAAAGCCCAGGGCAGACGACAATTTTGCTATCAATCAGACCGATATCATTAATAAAGGTTTTGACAAGCTTTTCAGCGTGCTTGCAATGGTAGGATGGATTATTGGTGGCTTTTCGCTGCTGGTGGGCGGCTTTGGTATTGCAAACATTATGTTTGTATCCGTGAAAGAGCGCACCAGCCAGATTGGGATCCAAAAATCCATCGGGGCAAAGAAATATTTCATCCTGTTACAGTTCCTTTTTGAAGCTTTTTTCCTATCAGTCTTCGGTGGAATCGTTGGCTTGTTGTTAGTTTTTATTATAACTTATGTCAGCTCGTCTCTGGTGGGTTTCACACTCACCCTGACGCTGAAAAATATTATGCTGGGAATCGGTGTTTCCGGATTTATCGGAATCATATCCGGATTTGTTCCTGCCTGGAGCGCTTCCCGTCTTGATCCGGTAGAGGCCATGCGGTCAACATTCTAAAAGGTCGTTTCAGAAATATTAGGGTGCCCGGAAATTATTATTCTCCCTTCATATCAATAAGATAATCTACATAAAGTTCTCCGTTCAGGGAGTAGTTTTTGGGGATAAGATTAAGGTTGATAAAACAGTAATAGTAAGGTTTTACCTTAGCCCAATCCATAATTTGGGCCGCTGCTTTAAAAGTTCCGCCGGTGGCCAGCACATCATCAACAACCAGAACATGTGTCCCCTCTGCCAAAGCATCTTTTTTCATTTCAATCACATCTTCACCATATTCTTTTTTAAAAGAAGCGGTAAAGACATCTCCGGGGAGTTTTCCTTTTTTGCGCAGAGGTACAAAACCAACACCAAGCTGATTGGCAATGGCCGTTCCCAGGATAAATCCTCGTGCTTCAATACCTGCCACCATGGTTACTTTGTCATGAAAAAAATCAGCCACGCTGTTTACCACAATCTCCATGGAAAGCTTGCTCATAAACAGCGGTGTGATATCTACAAAACGAATCCCCTTGATAGGATAATCCTCGTAGAACCGAACCATTCCCGGGAACATGTTTTTTCTGGAGTTTTCTAAATAAATCATAATGGTTACGCTTAATGAATAAATTCTTTCAAGAAACTTTAACCCTACAAATATAACTTAAATAGTGCGTTCTTTTAGCGCAACTAAAGAAAAATATCGGGAGATTTGCGGAAGTAGTTTTTATTCATCAGAAAACTCACGGAGCAACTTACGGTACTGGGAAAACACGCGGGCACGGGAGACAAAGCCAAGATATTTCCCATCTTTAATAACGGGAAGATTATAGTTTCCTGTATCCTGAAACTTCTTTGCCACATCTTCCATAGTTTCATTGGGGCTCACAAGAGGCTCGGGCATATACATCAGCTCATCAACGCGAATAGTGTCATAGAGTTCGGGTTTAAAAATAATGTTCCTGATGTCGTTCATAAAAATGATTCCCTGGAAATTGTTGTTATCATCAACCACTGCCACAAGATTTCTCTCCGAGTTTGACAGTACCTGAACCAGGTCGCCGAGGTTAGCGTTTTTGTTGATAGTCCTGAAGTTAGTTTCAATAAGGTTTGACACTTCCATCATTTGAAGCACCGCTTTGTCTTTGTGATGTGTTACCAGTTCGCCTTTTTCTGCAAGTCGTTTGGTATAAATAGAGTGTGTTTCAAACAGACTGATAGTAAGGTAAGAGAAGATGGCTGTAAAAATCAACGGTGCAAACAGCTGATAATTACCTGTAAATTCAGCTACAAGAAAAATCCCGGTCAACGGTGCATGCATAACTCCCGCCATAACTCCCGCCATACCCACGAGGCCCATATTTTTTTCGGGGACATTGGCAAAAGGAAGCAGGTTAATCATTTTGGCATAAAAAACACCGGCTACGCCTCCCATAAACAATGATGGGGCAAAAATACCACCAACCCCGCCACTCGCCCCGGTAGTAGCCATAGCTATCACTTTGAAAACCAAAATGAGAGCCAAAAGCAAAAGCAAATGCCATATTCTTCCCGAAGAGGCAGCTATATTTTGATTAATAAAAACGCTGGCGTTGCCGGAGATGAGCAGACGCAAAAACTCATAGCCTTCTCCATAAATAGAGGGGAAAACATAAATGATTATTCCCAGAACTATTCCACCTACCA
>CAYYOW010000066.1:0-13304 GCA_964473395.1 uncultured Lentimicrobiaceae bacterium
GCATTATTCCCTGCCTCGACATTAAAAACGGCAGGACGGTAAAAGGTACCAATTTTGTCAGGCTCCGGGATGCCGGCGATCCGGTTGAACTGGCACGCATGTATTCGGAGCAAGGAGCTGATGAGCTTGTCTTTCTGGATATTACCGCCACTACCGATAAACGAAAGACACTGGTTTCGCTGGTAGAGAAAATTGCCCGTGAAATCGACATCCCTTTTACTGTGGGCGGTGGTATCAGCAGGGTGGAGGATGTGAAAGCGCTGCTGCGTGCAGGTGCTGATAAGGTCTCCATTAATTCGGCTGCCGTTTATCGTCCCGAGCTCATCAGTGAACTGGCTGCCAATTTCGGAAACCAGTGCATAGTGCTGGCTATTGATGCCAACCTGGTTAACGGGCAGTGGAAGGTGTTTACCCACGGAGGCCGTGAAGAGACCGGTAAAGAGTTGTTTTCGTGGGCCAAAGAAGGTGAAAAACGGGGCGCAGGCGAAATTCTGTTTACCGCCATGACCCGTGATGGAACAAAAGATGGTTTTGAACCAGAGGCCAACCGCATATTGTCGCAAACACTTCGTATTCCGGTCATTGCTTCGGGAGGCGCTGGCAGTATGCAGCATTTTTCCGATGTGTTTCTATATTCTGGTGTAGATGCAGCCCTGGCAGCCAGTGTTTTTCATTATGGTGAAATAAAAATAAAAGATTTAAAACTTAAACTTAAAAAAGATGGAATCGCAGTTCGAATTTAACAACGAAATAATTAAAGTAACTTTTGATACGCAAACTGCCCTGGCACCCGCTATTATTCAGGATGCACAAACGAAAAATGTCCTGATGCTGGGCTACATGAATCGGGAATCGCTGCAAAAAACCCTAGATACCAAACTGGTAACTTTTTACAGCCGCAGCCGGAAAACGTTGTGGACCAAAGGGGAGACCAGCGGAAATTTTCTGCATTTATCAGGTATCAAATCAGATTGTGACAATGACACTTTGCTGGTTCAGGTACTTCCCAACGGGCCGGTTTGCCACCTTGGAACTGATAGCTGCTGGGGCGAGGATAATGATCTGCAATTCGGCTTTCTTTCCGAATTGGAAGAGGTCATTACCGACCGGCGTGAGAATCCCACGGACAAATCATACACGGCTTCACTGTTTAAAAAAGGGATTAACAAAATTGCTCAAAAAGTTGGTGAAGAGGCTGTGGAGGTGATCATCGAGGCCAAAGATCAGAATGACGACCTGTTTTTAAATGAATCTGCTGACCTGGTATTTCACTTTTTGGTGCTTTTGCAAGCCAAAGGTTACCGGTTCAAAGATGTGCTGGAGATTTTACGGGAAAGACATAAATAGCGACAGAGTATAATCCAACCGCTCCTGCATATTTGCAATCCGGAGGTCTTTGTGCCTGCGGATTGCAAATCCGCTAATTTTTATTTCAACCCGTGATACCGTCTTAACGCATTCAGGTATTTGATCTGTTTTCTACGGCTTTTCAATTCACTTTTGCGATTACCTCTGATTCCGGCTTCCACCTCGATATTCCTGTATGGGATGCCATGCTTGGCTGCATAAACAGATAAAGAACCATCGCCACGTTGGTTCTGCGGAACGTACTCATAAACAACATTTAATTTCTTCTTTTGGAAATAAGCTATTTCTTTGCCTGTTTTTGTATTCGGTTCGGCAGTGGCTCCGGGTATCCAGACCAAACTTCTGACATTCTTATCTGCGTGGGAGGCAATGGTGATGTTATTCCATGTTGCAATGGTATCCAGCCGGAAATTTCCGCCCGGTTTGTTGTTATGCAGGACGATGATCAACCCTTTTGAAGATATGCCGTATAGTTCCAGAAGCCTCTTTGCAACCGGCCAATACCGGTTATCTGTGTTAAACATCCTGTTGGGGTCTTGATGTGTCAGCCCCTCTTTTTTGCCAAATGAATAGAGAAGCCGGTTTTCCTTATTTTCAAGGGCGATAAGCGTGCCTCCATGCTTAATAGCTCTGAGGCCGGTATCAAATGCAGCGTCTTCCGAATCGTGAATCACGATGTATTTCTGTTTGTTAGGACCATCTTTTTTAAACACGTTGATGACAAATCTTTCATCTCCAACATCAACTATTACCTGAAATGTCAGGATATGCTTTCTTTTGATGAATTTTGCATTTTTCCTTGTGGAAGAAAGAACATCTGCATCGCTAATTCTTTTATTTGCAGCTTCAACATGGGTTGGAATAGCAACCAATAGTGCAAAGATTATTATCAATGCGCCACTCCCTTTTAAGAATAGCTGTTGTATCATGTCATATTGCTCTGATGATGACCGATGTCTTGAATAGGTAAATATCTTGCTCATATTCTATTACTATTTAACTTAAAGTTTAGTATGTGGTAAGCTTTTCAAATACAATATTTGGTTGAAAGACAAAGATATAAAATATTTCCAGCCCGCATTGGCCGAAGAAAGAGATACAAAAAAAGACAATGAGGTGCTGTCAACGACAAATCTTTTTAAATTTGCAGCCTTACAATGCGGCAGTAGCTCAGTTGGTAGAGCATCAGCTTCCCAAGCTGAGGGTCGTGGGTTCGAGCCCCATTTGCCGCTCAGGCAGTTGCACAATGTGTAGCTGCCTTTTTTATTTTGTGAGGCTAAGGAAACGCCAGTTTCTGCATTTCGAAAGCCTTGAACTTGGCGTTTACTTAGTCCCACGGCAGATAAACTTTATTTGAATTGTCTGCTGGTAGTATCTACGTGTTTTGTATTTCGTATTTAATATTTGCGATTGTTTGCTTTTTGGTATTTCCTCAAATGTTATCTTCATCAAAAATAGATTCACGGGTTTATCTTTCCGGCTGCAATCTTTTTCCTATACTTGCATGATTAAAATCTGTTGTTATGGACATGATTAAAAAAGCTGTGGAAGAGAGTATTAGCGTAAAGCTAAAACTATTGAACGATCCCGACCAGCTTATGCTTATAAAGAGTGCGGCCGAGTATTGCATTGAAACACTGGAACAGGATGGGAAAATACTTTTGTGTGGTAACGGAGGGAGCGCCTCCGATGCGCAGCACATTGCGGCAGAACTCTCCGGGCGTTTTCAGTACGACCGCAAACCTTTGTATGCCGAAGCGTTGCATGTAAACACCTCTTTTCTCACCGCAGTGGCCAACGACTATTCCTACGATGTGGTTTATAGCCGCATGGTGGAGGCAGCCGGTCGCCGTGGCGATGTGCTGATAGCACTGAGTACTTCCGGGAACTCTGCTAACGTGGTGAATGCCGTGAAACAGGCCAAAAAACAGCACATGATAACTATTGGCCTTACGGGAGCCGGGGGGGGTGAGCTGGCTGAACTTTGCGATCTGTGCATCCGGGTGCCTTCCAAAAATACGGCGCGCATTCAGGAAACCCATATCCTCATTGGCCATGTTATTTGTGAGAAAATTGAAACAACTATCTTCCCGCAGTAGTATATGGCAGGTTTCCTGAAAAATATCGATAAAAGCTGGACGCTGTTTCTTGACCGCGATGGGGTCATCAACAAACGCATAGATGGCGGCTATGTGCAGCATTGGGAGACTTTTGAGTTTCTACCCGGTGTGCCGGAAAGTCTCGCCATTTTCAGTCGGATTTTCGGAAGAATCATAGTGATAACCAACCAGCAAGGTATCGCCAAAGGCATTATGAATGAGAAACAGCTGCAGTCCGTACATCGTAAAATGATTGCCGATGTGGAAAAAGCAGGTGGCAAAATCGATGCTATTTTTCATTGCCCTGACATGGCTTCAAAGTCCGGTAACTGCCGGAAACCTTCTGTCTTCATGGCATTGAAAGCGCAAAAGAGATTTCCTGAAATAGATTTTAGTAAAAGCATCATGGTGGGAGATACGGAGAGCGACATGGCTTTCGGAAAGAATGCCGGTATGTTTACTGTGTTGGTAGGTGCCGAAATGGTATCACCCGAAGTTGTAGATTTTAAAACCAGGGATATGTCTTCATTGGCAGCATATTTCAACAAATAAAAATAGTATGAGCCCTGGATTGATACTTTTTACTTTTGCGCTATATACCCTCCTCATTTTTCTGATATCCTGGCGGACCTCCCGTAAAGCCGACAACGAGAGCTTTTTTATCGGCAACCGTAAATCGCCCTGGCTGGTGGTAGCCTACGGGATGATTGGTGCTTCCCTTTCGGGAGTGACGTTTATCTCCGTTCCGGGATGGGTTGGTACGACACATTTCACCTATTTCGTTATTGTGCTGGGATATGTGGCTGGTTATGCCGTAGTAAGTACTGTTTTGTTACCTGTCTATTACAAACTGAACCTCACTTCTATATATACTTATCTGGAAAACAGGTTTGGAAGATCATCCTATAAAACCGGCTCAGCTTTCTTTTTGCTTTCGCGAATTGTGGGCGCTTCATTTCGTATGTATCTCGTAATAAGTGTTTTGCAGCTTTTTGTCTTCGCTCATTATGGCGTTCCTTTTTGGGTTACCGTGGTGCTTTTTATGGTTCTGATTCAGCTTTATACCTTGAAAGGTGGGATTAAAACTATTGTGTGGACAGACACTTTGCAGACTACTTTCATGTTGCTTGCCGTGGTGCTTACCGTGGTTATTGTTATTCATGAAATGCATACAAGTATTGGCGAAATGTGGTCAACGGTGTGGCACAGTGATTATTCCAAGATACTTATAACCAACATAAAAAGTTCGCAGAACTTCGTGAAGCTATTCATCAGCGGTATGTTTATTACCATTGCCATGACCGGTTTGGATCAGGATATGATGCAGAAAAACCTGAGCTGCCGCAACCTGAAAGATGCCCGTAAAAATATGACTACGTTGAGTCTGATTTTGGTTCCCGTCAACCTGATTTTTCTTTTTCTGGGTGCTGTACTTTATTTTTATGCCGCCCATTTGCACCTCAATACTTCCGGTCTGACAGATCATCTCTTCCCCGAAATAGCATTCAATTACCTTGGAATGGCCGGTGGATTGGTTTTTACCATCGGATTAATCGCCGCGGCGTACTCAAGTGCTGATAGTGCACTCACTGCTTTGACCACTACGCTAACGATTGATATCATGGAATTGGACAAGCGGTACGCCAACAATCAAGAAATTTTAAGGAAAAAGCGGGAAAGACTGCATTTTGTAATGATGTTAATCATTATCTTTGTCATTATCTTATTTAGGATCATTAACAATGAGGCAATCATCGCTCAATTGTTTACTTTTGCCGGATACACGTATGGGCCTCTGCTCGGATTGTTTGGTTTTGGACTTCTCACCCGTTTTTCATTAAAAGACAAATGGGTTCCATTGGTAGCTGTTCTTTCTCCCTTTATAGGTTACGTTTTAAGTAAATTGCTGGAGTTTGTCTTTACAGGATATCAAACGGGTTTTGAAATTTTAATATTGAATGGATTGATTACATTTATAGGGCTGTTAATCATTAAAACACCATTTAAAACAAAAAGTTATGGCAACATTTAGATTTATTGCGCTGGAGAAAACTCTCAGCCGGAAAGTGGAGGAAGTCCGTTATCCTTCCAACAAAGTGTCCGATTATTTTGGTTCTATGACATTTAATCAGTCCACTATGCATGAATACCTGACCGAAGAAGCTTTTCGTGCTGTGATGAAAGCTATTGATCAGGGAGAAAGCATTGAGCGTAAGGCCGTTGACCAGGTTGCTTCGGCTATGAAAGCCTGGGCTATCGGCAAAGGTGCCACACATTACACGCACTGGTTTCATCCGCTTACCGGCTCTACTGCCGAGAAACACGATGCTTTTATCAATCCGCTATCCAACGGCCTTGCACTGGAACATTTTCAGGGGAACGAACTTGTTCAGCAGGAACCGGATGCTTCCAGTTTCCCCAGTGGTGGTATCCGCTCCACATTCGAAGCGCGGGGTTATACCGCTTGGGATCCCACTTCACCGGCATTTATTCTGGATAACACTTTGTGTATTCCCACTATTTTTATCTCTTACACCGGCGAATCGCTGGACTACAAAACTCCGCTGCTGAAGTCGGTGGCCACTCTTGATAACATTGCTTCGCAAATTTGTCGTTTTTTTGATAAAAATGTAACAAAGGTATATCCCACGCTTGGCTGGGAACAGGAATATTTTCTCGTTGACGAAGCGTTATATGCTGCCCGTCCCGACTTGGTTCTGACCGGAAAAACAGTTTTCGGACATGCTTCCGCCAAAGACCAACAGCTCTCCGACCATTATTTTGGTACTATTAACGACCGTGCCCTCGCATTTATGCAAGATGTTGAAATAGAGGTGCATAAGCTAGGGGTTCCGCTGAAAACAAGGCACAATGAAGTGGCTCCCAGCCAGTTTGAGTGTGCACCCATGTTTGAGGAGGTAAATGTTGCAGTTGATCATAACCAACTCCTTATGCACATGCTGGAAAAGGTGGCCCGCAAGCATCACTTCAAGGTACTTTTGCACGAAAAACCTTATGCCGGTATCAATGGTTCGGGAAAACACAACAACTGGTCAATGGCTACCAACACCGGGGTAAACCTGCTTTCTCCCGGGAAAACGTCTAAAGATAATTTCCGGTTTGTTACCATTCTGGTCAATATTTTGATGGCAATACGTGAACATGAAGAGTTACTCAGAGCCAGTGTGGCTTCCGAAGGAAACGACCTTCGCCTTGGCGCTAACGAAGCACCTCCGGCAGTTATTTCCGTTTTCCTTGGCAAGCAGATCACAGAAATACTTGATGAGATTGAAGAGATGCCCATTCTCAAAGATATTAACGGCCATAACGGGCGTCACGTGATTAAAAATATTCCTAAAATACCGGAAATTTTACTGGATAATACCGACCGTAACCGGACGTCACCCTTTGCTTTTACAGGAAATAAGTTTGAGTTTAGAGCCGTTGGCTCTACGGCCAACACTGCCAAACCCATGTTTGTGCTGAATACCATCGTGGCAGAACAGATGACCAAATTCAAGGCTGAGGTGGACGCACTGATAAAAGAAGGGATATCGAAAGATGCTGCCATCTTCAATGTGGTGAAAAAATATATTATAGACTCTAAAGACATCTGCTTTGAAGGCAACTCTTACAGTGCCGAGTGGCTGGATGAGGCTGCCAAACGCGGATTGTCAAACAACAGCAACACACCGGATGCTTTACCGGCTTTTGTGTCAGAAAAAAGTATTGCCCTTTTTGAAAAACATAACGTGTTGAGTCGTACCGAACTTTTGGCACGCTATGAAATCAAACTGGAAAAGTACATCAAAAAGATACAGATTGAAGCCCGTGTACTCGGCGATCTCGCCATAAATCATATTTTGCCCACTGCCATCCAGTACCAAAATCGTCTGATTGAGAATACAAAAGGCCTCCAGGATGTGCTTGATTCAAAGACTTACGTACAATTATCCAGAAGCCAGCTAAATACTATTAAAGAGATTTCCAACCATGTGGCCAGTATCAAAGAGGGTGTGGAAGCTATGGTAGACGCGCGTAAAAGGGCCAATGTTATTACTGACTATGCTCAAAAAGCCATTGCTTATCGTGACGAAGTGCTGCCCTGCTTTACCGATATTCGTAACCATGTGGATAAGCTGGAGCTGCTTGTCGATGATAACCTGTGGCCGCTGCCCAAATATCGCGAACTGCTGTTCCTAAAATAGTCCGCTTCGGGCGTCTCCGCTTCAGGCGTTCACGCCTGAAGTATTAGTCCACATCCAACGCATTACCGCTAAATAATCCCCGGATACCACTCCGGGGATTATTTTTTGTAACTTTGTCCGTTAACAAAGAACGAATACGGTTATGAACACACGGACCCACACTTTGCGGCTTTTGCTGTTGCTTTCTTTTCTTGCATTTTTTATGCAGGCAGAAGCGCAAACACAATATCAGTTTCAGGTAACGAAAGCTTCCGGGAAACAAATGGTGGCCACACCGGCCGGAGGCGTTTACTATGCACTGCCCAAAACTATTTTTAAGGTCAGGCTGGTACTGGAGCAGGTAAACGAGATACCCGGACCGTTTGCTGCTTATGCTACCAAATATCTGGGAACCACCGATTATATGAAAGTGAAAAAAGTCTATTACCGGCTGTTATCGGTAAAGGTGTCTCCGGTAACCATTGCCGATCCTGCACAGGTTTTTCATGTCCGTTTTCCGGAAAATCGTTCCTCCAAAGAAGTCCGGAGGTTTACCCTTCGGTTGAATGATGATGGGATTCTCGTGGGCTTCGGCCAGGAACCCGGACAAAAAAATACCAGGGCATCAGCAGCTTCTCCTGAAAGCTCCAGTCAGATGTACGTTTTTTCGGATTACCGGAAAGGCTTCGACATGCAGGCCGGATACATGCGCGCTCAAAAAGTAGATACCATCGTTAGGAAAATAACCATTGACACGGTAACGATTAAACGTTTTTTGTATAAAACAGGCTGGGTGAATCTCACAGAAGAGGAACGTGCCGATGATGCCGCCAAACAGATAAAGAATATCCGCACCAGTCGTTTTAACCTACTTACCGGATATCAGGAAGTCAATTACGGAGAGGGCATCCGCTATATGGATGTGGAATTACAAAAACTGGAGCATGAATACATGGTGCTGTTTCTGGGACGCGAATACCGGCAAATGATTGTGCGTTCTTTCGTTTTTGACCCTGAAAAAAAGGCATTATCGGGGAAGTTGCTACAGTTTACCGATGAGGAGGGTATCTCACATCTGCTGAACATTAAAGTCCGGATCGTCAACCCCATGGCAAAAGTTGTCGCGAGGAAAACAGCTGGTCTGGATGACCTGTTTTACCGGATTCCGGTGAAAGCTGTAATTTCGGTCGGCAGTGGGAGCAATCCGTTCTATTCCGATACTTTTGAGGTGCCACAGCTCGGCGTCATCACCACCGTTCCGGTGAGGAAAAACACCCGTCTCCGTCTCAGCCCGAGAACCGGCGCATTGCTGGGGATTGAGAAGCAATAAAAGGGTTAGGTATCCTTTTGGTGAGAAAAAGAAAAGGACATATATTAATGTTATTTTGAGTTAGCAGCAACAAGAGGATTATGAATTATACAATAGGTAAAGAATTTTTTAACAAATTTGATTGGGGTTGTTATCTGGAAGGCTATAAAGAAGCTGCTATTTTACTCCTGTGTAATCATATCAGCACCATTTTATTTTATGCATATTTCCATATTTTTACACTTAATGGCCATGTTACAACCAATGGCTCATCAGGTTCTCCCCATGCACTAAAAAGTTCTTCTGCAATACTCTCAACTGGGTTCTCAGACAACTGACTGGTATATTTTTTCACAGCAGACCATGTATTTAGATAGCCAATCAATTGTTTTAGGTTCCATTTGGCAGACATTTGATAATTAGGTGATCCAATTTCACGAAATGGTAATGTTACATCTTTGTAGCCATTATCGACCATTGATCTTTTAAAATCCCAAAGATCACCAAGGACTGAAGCGTATAAGTGATTTATTATTTTATTTATTTCGTCAGTAACCTCAGGTAGATTATATGTCCAAATAGCAATTAAACCATTATTCTTTAATACCCTTGCCGCTTCTTTTGAAAACATCTCTACATTGAACCAATGGAATGCTTGCGCAACAGTTATAAGGTCAACAGAATTAGGTTCTAAATTACTCTTTTCTGCGCTTGCTACCCGGTAGGTTACCCCGTGTTTGTGTTTAGCATTTTTTATTTGTCTTCTACTCGCATCTGTCGCTATTACTTCTGTAAAATAATTTGATAACGATAAAGCCGCTTGTCCGTTGCCGGTAGCACAGTCCCATGCCCTATCATGATGAAAAGTGAGTGATGCCAAATATGAAAAAAGTTCTGTGGGATAATTTGGTCTATATTTACTATAGTCCTCTGCATGTCCAGAGAAATAATCTTTAAATGTTGTTTGCATGTCTTTCACATTTGCAGTATAATTTGAAATATATGTACAGATTGTGGTAAAATGCAGCCCCTACCGGTTTAAATCTGGTGTGCCAACCAAGCGGCTAACCTTGGCTGTATTTCATGTGCCTTCTTGGCCAGATGTTTGCCTTTAAAATCCACTTACCACTTTTCTGATGGCCACGAGATGTTCCAGCAGCTTTTCTAACTTATCCAAAGGTAGCATGTTGGCGCCATCTGATTTGGCTGTGGATGGCTGCGGATGCGTCTCCAGAAAAATACCATCCACGCCGGCGGCAATACCTGCCCGACCTATAGTCTCTATCAGCTGCGGACTTCCGCCCGTAACACCACTACTTTGGTTAGGCTGTTGCAGCGAATGGGTAATGTCCAGAATAACTGGGAAACCAATGCTTTGCATGGCCGGGATATTGCGGTAATCCACCACTAGGTCGCCGTAACCGAACATGTTTCCCCGTTCGGTGAGCCAGATGTTTTCGTTGCCCGTGGACAGCACTTTCTCCACGGCGAAACGCATGGCTTCGCCCGAAACAAACTGTCCCTTTTTAATGTTGATGACTTTTCCGGTCTTCCCCGCGGCAAGCAGCAACTCGGTTTGCCGGCACAAAAAAGCCGGAATCTGCAACACATCTGCATAACCGGCAGCCAGCCGTGCCTCTTCTGCCGAATGAATGTCCGTGACAACAGGAATATCTAACTTTTCAGAGATGTCTTTTAGAATATTCAGCGCTTTCTCATCCCCGATGCCCGAAAAGGAGTCCAGTCGCGAACGGTTCGCCTTTTTGTAGGAAGCTTTGAAGATAAAAGGTATCTCCAGCCGATTGGTTATCTCCAAAATATGCTCGGCTATGGGATAAGCCATCTCTTCATTTTCTATCACGCAGGGGCCGGCCAACAAGAAAAAGTTGTTACTTCCGGTATGTTTTATCTTCGGCAATCGGTCAAAATTGAATTTCATTTTACAGCGCTTAAAAAGAATATTTATCTCCTGCGAAGATACAAAATGCTAACTAACTTCATACCACTTATGGTTCAAGCGCCCGCTTGGGTCATAGAATTTCCTTCATGTTTTTTATTCACAAAGAAGACACCGGTAAAAATCAGCAGAGAGGCAACGACCTCCGTAGTGGTAAGCTTATCTTTGCCGGCAAAAATGGCTACAAGCGAGGCCAAAATCGGTTGTAGGTACATGTATGAGCTGTTTGCCGACGGTGAAATCTTTTGTAGCGAATAGTTGTTCAGGAAATAGGCAAAAATTGTCGTGAAGATAACCACGTACATAATGGAAAACCAGATGTTAAGAGGAATAATACTGAAATTTGTGTGCACGACTTCACCGATGGATACGGGAATGACAAAAACAAGCCCGAAAGTGAAAACCCATTTCATAACCGTAAGTGGCCTGTATTTTGACATGAGGGGTTTCACCATCACGAGAAAAAGGCCGTAGGAAGCAGCATTGATAAGGACAAGTAGGTTTCCCAGAGTGGTGTCCGAGCTGAGGGTAAGGTGCCCATTGCGTAAAATCAGAAAAGCCGCACCGCTGAATCCCAGAATAATACCCAGCAACTTACCGGCCGAAATTTTATCGCCAATTACAAACCGTGACATCACGAGTACCAGTATCGGTGTTCCCACCATAATAATGGATGCATTGATAGGCGTGGTTAGGTTCAGTCCTTCAAAAAAGAGTATCTGGTTTACTGCCACGCCAAAAATGGCAAGCACAAACATTCGCCTCAGGTCTTTGCGTGCTACTTTCTCTCTCACCGTAAACATTTCAACTAACCAGAAAGCAGCTGTAGCACCCATAACACGGAGAAAGATAATGGCACGCGGTTCCATCCAATGAGGCATAATGCCTTTGGCAATCACATAATTCAGACCAAAAATGATGTTAGCACCCAACACTGCCAGGTGGGCCGTCAGGTTTTCTCTTTTCATGCCCAGAGGTTAAAACGGAAGGTCGCCGGCCGCGTCATCCATCATAGCCGAATCGTCGCTTTGTGCTTCCGGGGGAAGAGGCGGAAGGGTACTGCCCTCATCCAGTTGCAGTCGCCAGGCACGTATATCTGTGTACCAGCGTTCGTTATACTCGCGCGACTCAATGTTCACTGAGGCAACCACCATGTCGCCTTCCTGAAATTTCTCCAGCTCACGCACACGATCGCCCCATATGCTGATACACACCTTTTTTGGATATTGTTCCTCCGTCTCAATCACAAATTCCTGCTTTTCCCACTTATTTCCGTTGCGGCTTTCACCGTTTACCACAGGCAGCTTCTTAATCATTCTGCCCTTCAGCTCTACACTCATGTCAGTATGGTTTTTGTTACTATTTTGATTGTACAAAGATAGGGAATTTAGACAATGCAATGATGAATGAAATAATGACGAATGAAATAATGTTGTGCGGATAAATGACAAAGTTGAGTACAGGTACCTTATCTAAATTCAAAAGAATGAAAAGTGGAATAATTCGCTTTTTTAAAAGTGAAGATATTTTATTTTTCAATTTTTTTTTTCAAAAATGCTTGTGAATTAAAAATTTTATATAGTTTTGCCCCATTATTCAAATGTTCCCACCATAGAATGTTTGGATTATACAGAGGAGTGGAGAGATCAGGCTCTATGAAACTCCGGCAACCTGCCTATTGGAAAGGTGCCAATACCTGCCGCTTCGGACAAAGCCGGAGGGAATTATAATTTAAACATGGAAAAATGATAACAACGTATTTTTATTCAGTACACCGCCAAAGGAACTTCGGGCAGGTGATTTTTACAACTGATATTTTACTTCTTACTTCCACCCGCATGCCTATGCGAATGTGTTAGGGGCAGGTTTTTTTACACACAGCCTTGTCCCTGATTTTGCAGGCATACAGTTGTCTGCCGGAAAAAAAGTATCCCGATTATAAAAATATTACCAAAACACATGCATAAAGTCGTAGCAAAAGTTGGCGGATCCAACCTTAAAAATATTGACAGCTTAAGCCGGATAATTGCTTTAATGAAAACTTATCATGAGCCGGTTATTCTCGTTGTCTCTGCTTTTTACGGTGTTACCGACCGGTTGGAAAAAGCTGTGAAAGGCGAGCAAAATCCAAGCATTCTGATAGCCGATCTTTACCGACTACATGTGGAAGTACTACATTATTTTGTTTCCGATAAAAACCGTCTTACTTCTGTTGAGCGAAAGCTTTCGGAATGTTTAAATGACCTGGAGGCCTTGTTGTTGTCGAATGACAGAAAGGAAGCTGCCACTGCCAACAAAATTTTGAGCTTCGGCGAAAGGGTGAGTTCACGTGTTATTCAGGCGTTACTTGATGCTAACGGAGTATCCTGCCGACTGGCGTTGCC
>CAYYOW010000067.1:0-13192 GCA_964473395.1 uncultured Lentimicrobiaceae bacterium
AAACTTATGTTACTTACCGCTATCTGTTCGACAGGACAAAAGAATTTAAAAGAATACGGAAAGTAGGATAATCCGTTGTGCTATTTCTCTTATTTTTATCCTACTGAAAAATGATAAGATGATGACAATTATAGAAAAGATTATTGTTGCCCACTCTCTGGAAAAAGAGGCTAAACCCGGCGACATTGTAGATATAACAATTGATGCCCGTGTGGCGCGTGATTTTGGTGGCCCCAACGTGGTGAAGAATCTGGAGACATATGGACTCTCCATTGCCGACCCGTCTAAAACTTTCTTTACTTTCGATACCAACCCTACCGGCAGTGACCAGAAGTATGCTGCTAACCAGCAGATGGTACGTGTGTTTGCACGTAATCATGGCATTAAGGTTTTTGATATCAACAACGGCATCGGAACACATACACTCATCGGCGAAGGCCTGGCCTGGCCTGGTTCTACAGCGGTTACTACCGATTCGCACGCCAACATTCTCGGCGCTATCGGTGCTTTCGGACAGGGTATGGGCGACAAAGATATTGCTGCTGCTTTCTATCGCGGGAAAGTCTGGTTTAAAGTGCCACCTACCGTTAAAATCAATCTATCGGGAAAGCTGCCGGAAGATGTTACTGCCAAAGATATTATTTTAAACCTGTTGCATAAATTCGGTGCTAACTCCCTGCTCGGCATGGCGGTTGAATTTTATGGCAATGTGGTGGACAGACTCACCCTAGATCAGCGGATTACCATTGCCTCCATGGGGACTGAAATGGGAGTGATTATCCTACTCTTCCCCCCCAATAAGGAAGTAACTGACTTTTGTGAAAAGGCTGCCGGCCGTAAGGTGAAGCCCGTTTTGGCAGATGCAGATGCAAAATATGATGAAGTATTTTCCCTCGATGTGAGCAGGTTTGTTCCCATGGTCAGCAGGCCGGGGAAACCACATGATACTGTGGATATCAACACCGAAAAACGGGTGAAAATAGATTCGGCTTTCGTAGGCAGTTGTACCAACGGCCGCATGGAAGATATGCGCATGGTAGCCAGAGTACTGAAAGGAAGAAAAGTGGCGCCAGGCGTAGTACTCAAAATTGTTCCTGCTACCGATACTATCTGGCGGCAGTGCCTTGACGAAGGACTTATGTCAGTTTTTAAAGAGAGTGGAGCATTGGTATCCAATGCTGGTTGTGCCGGCTGTGCTGCAGGGCAAGTTGGACAAAACGGCCCGGGAGAGGTAACCATCAGCACCGGTAACCGGAATTTCCCCGGAAAACAGGGGAAAGGACTTGTCTATCTTGCTTCGCCGGTTTCTGTGGCTGCTTCGGCTGTGGCCGGATACATTACCACCGAGGATGATATTCCGGCTCATCCGGCTCTTTTTGATCACGGAAATATGGAAGCTGATTATAAGCCGGCTACGCAACATGAACATGCCCCTGTGGACAAACCCATAGAAATAAAAGGACGTGTATGGCTTATAAAAAAGGATGATATAGACACGGATATGATCTTTCATAACCGTTATCTCCAGATTACAAATCCGGAGATAATGGGACAATATATTTTCGATAACCTCGAAGGCTACAAAGATTTTGCAAAAAAAGTGAAACCCGGAGATATTGTGGTTACAGGAAAAAATTTCGGCGCTGGAAGCTCACGGCAACAAGCAGTGGACGGATTTATAGCCCTCGGTGTGCAAGCTATTCTTGCCAGATCGTTCGGCGCCATTTATGAGCGTAATGCCATCAATGCTGCCATGCCGATACTCACATACGAAACCCTCGAAGAAATTGGCTTACAGGATGGTGATACTATTAGCCTGAACTTTGAAACCGGCAGACTCACCAACGAAAGAAATGGCAAATTGATGCAAATCATTCCTTTCTCAGAAGTTCAAATGGAGATTTATAAAAATAATGGGCTTTTTTAAGCCACTTTTTTTCATTGTTTATCTTTGCAAAAAAAAAGCTTTGTCATGGCAAAACCTGAAATAACAAAAGATATTCTCATTGAAGAGTTGGTCAACAACTATCCTCTATCCGTAAGGTATTTGATGGAAAAAGGGATTCGGTGTATCATGTGCGGCGAACCTATCTGGGGTACACTGAAGGAAGCTGCGCAGGAAAAAGATTTCACCAATACTGAAATCGAAGGCTTTGTGCAGGAGATACGCGAATTAGTCAAAAACAGCAAAGACAGTTCAGATATCTAACTCAGAATTTAATAACCTGAGCTCGACATAAGCTTTGCTTACAGTTTCAGATAATTACTCCATATACTTCCCAAAAAGCAATTCTCTGTCTTTTTTCGCTACCGGCTTTGCCCATTTTTCCGGAATAAGTTTCCATTCGTTAAGTGCTTTAGGGGCAAGCTCCTTTCGACTTTCTATCCATTGCATCATAAGGTAGCGGATATCTTTTTTTGAGCTGGATACAAGTCGTTTAGCAAGTTCTTTTTTGGAAAGGCCTGCGCCTATGGTCAGCGTACCACCACCACCATTTCCCTGATAAGAGTTGATAGCAACAGTGTAAATCTTGTTCATATCAAACGGTTTACCGTTGGCCATGGAGAGAATGGTAATCCGGCTACCGGGCTTTTTACTAACATCCACTACATATTTTATACCTGCCGCCGTGTTGAAATTGTAATAAGCATTCTTTAAAAGAGGTCTTCCCGTCCACTTCGACTTAATCAGGTTTCCGGTAGCATCTGTTTTGAAAAGCAACAGGTGATCATTTTTATTTTGCATGGTGTTAAACCATAAACCGTAAGAATATTCCAGCAGGTTTTTTATCTCCCGGCCGGAAAGTTTCATGGTATAAAGATAATTTTGATACCGGTAGAGTTTGAACAAATCGCGCATATAAAAGTCCCCTTTGTTGATACGTGCATTCATGGAGAGTAACGACACAATGGAGACATCGGCCTGTGTATCTTTCAGCTGTAACTGGTGGATGATGTCCACGAATGCAGAAGGGCCGAAAAGGGCGTTACGGGCATCGATGCCTTTGGTGAATTTTCCAATTGGACGGTTGACGAACTTCTGAACCTGAACAAAATCAGGCATGAATTTATGCATAAATGCACTGTCGGGTTTGTAACCGGCCATACTGCGCAGGTGACCTGAAATATTCTTTTCGTATCGGTGTGTTTCAGGGTTATAGGTTATGCTGACATCGGCTTCGGAAACTAGTTGGGCATGGGCGCCCGGATCGAGTATTAGCACCTCTTTACCGGCGATGTTGGTTACAACCTGGTTACTTGGCTTATGGTCATGACCGGCAAAAACAATGTCGAAACCGGGAATTTTTTTGGCTACCAGTGTCGAAGCATTTTCCAGCGGCCCCGGATCCTGCGAGCCGTAACTACTATCGGTACCCGAATGAAACAAGCCAATCATTAAATCGGGATGCTCCTTTTCGCGAATATATTTTACCCAGTATCTGGCGGTTTTCACCATGTCGGCAAAATGCATTCCCGACCAAATGGAAGGGGGCAGCCAGTTGGGAATACCAGGTGTTATCATGCCTAAAACAGCAATTTTCAGCCCGTCGCGATGCAGTATTACGTAAGGCTGAAAATAGGGCTTCCCGGTGGAGTCCACGACGGCGTTGGCAGCCATCCAGGGATAATCAAGCTCTTGCCTGAACTTGTCATATACAGCATGTCCGGGCTCAATATCGTGGTTGCCCACCGTTCCGGCTGCATATTGCATATAATTCATAACGGTTGCCAGCTGATGGACGCCAGTGGTATCCACGTAGTTATAATAATAAACAAAAGGTGTCCCCTGTAGGATATCACCGTCATCCAATAGGATAACTGTTTGTTTTTTGTCTGCTCTGAGACCTTTTACATAAGTTTCAACTTGCGCCAGAGAACCTTTCCTGACACTTTGTTTTACCAAGTCCTGAGGGAATACACATCCATGTACATCGCTTGTTTCCAGAATCTTCAAATGAATCGTTTTGACGGGTTCCCCGTTTTGTGCAAACAGCGTAACAGAAAGGAACAGGCTGATGAGCAGCAGTAACTTTTTCATAATATGAATTTTGAACAGCAAAGATAAGGATGTTAGCCAGTTTCCGGTTGGGAGTAGTACTTACTTTTTGTTAAAAAGTATTAAAAGCCGCAATCTGTGATCTTTTTTAATTCAATTCGTGAACCACCAGTCCTGACCGGAGCTTAGGCTCAAACCAGGTAGTCTTCGGTGGCATAATTTTACCACTGTCCGCAATATTTATCAGCTGATCCATACTTACAGGATAGAGGGCAAAAGCCACGGCCATTTCACCTTTGTCCACACGCTTTTTCAGTTCACAAAGGCCACGTATGCCACCTACAAAATCAATCCTGTCATCAGTACGTAGATCCTTGATGTTAAACAACGGGGTGAGCACCTCATGTGTCAGGATGGTAACATCCAGAACGCCAATGGGGTCACTATCATCGTAAGTACTTCTTTTGGCGGTAAGCGAATACCACATACCATCAAGATACATGGAAAAATTGTGTAACTTTCCGGGACGGTAAACCTCTGTTCCCTCTTCCCGAATGTTGAAAGAAGCGGCCAGCTTCTCCAACAACACTTCTTTGGTCATCCCGTTAAGGTCTTTGATAACGCGGTTATAGTCAATGATTGTAAGCTGATTAGCTGGGAAATGAACGGCAAGGAAATAGTTATACTCCTCATTGCCTGTATGGTTGGGGTTAGCTTTGCGTTTTTCATTTCCTACCAGAGCAGCGGCCGCAGTACGATGGTGACCATCAGCCACATAAGTAGAAGGGAGGGTGGCAAACAACTCCACCAGCCTGCCGATAATCTTTTTGTCGCGGATGACCCAAAAATGGTGCCCGAAGTCATCATCGGAGGTGTAATCGTATTCCGGTGTATTATTTTTTACAAAGTCGGCCACAATTTTATCGACTTCGTCAATAGCCGGATAGGTAAAAAATACCGGTTCCATGTTGGCATTTGTGGCACGCACATGTTTCATACGGTCTTTTTCCTTGTCTTTACGTGTCAGCTCATGTTTTTTAATCACATTGTTCATGTAATCGTCCACGCTGGCACAGCCCACCACACCATATTGTGTTTTGCGGTACATGGTCTGAGCATAGATGTAGAGATATTCTTTATCATCAGCCTTCAGCCAGCCTTTGGCTTTAAACTTTTCAAAATTCTCCTTGGCTTTCAGGTAAACGGCTTCACTGTAATGGTCGGTGTCTTCCGGCAGATCAATTTCCGGTTTAATAATGTGCAGAAGAGAGTAGGGGTTACCGGCTGCTTCGATGCGGGCTTCCTCCGAATTGAGTACATCGTAGGGACGGGAAGCGACTTTTTTCACTAACTTTTTGGGCGGCCTGAGCCCTTTGAATGGTTTTAAAACTGCCATAATGTCCTTAGTTTTAAATAAAAAAATTCGGCTTGCTGTTTCAGCAAGCCGAATTGGAAAAGTGTGTCTTAATCTTCAGGCAGGTAATCGGGGCTGATGTTGGGATCTCGTGGCATAGGATCGTTATTAGGATGACCATTGCCATTGTTCCCATTCCCGTTGTGGCTATGATATCCACCGTTATTATAACTACCGTGATTGTTTAGCGAACGTTGTAGCGATGAGATAAGAGCGCCAACCATTTTGGTCATTTCCATCAGCTGGGTTCTTGACTCGTCTTCATGTGATTCACTCATTATATTCAGCCCATAAGAGAGTGTGGTATAAACCATACACTGGCGAATAGCACTTTTGGACATACGCAGGTAATAGATAAACTGCGTTTTGTTGCGGGCCGAACCTTCGGCAATATAAAGAGCAATGTTGCGGGCGGATTCGTTAAAACGAATGGCGAGCTGCGATTTGTCGCTATCGGGAAACAGCATGGTTACATCCTGCAGCCAGGTTACATAATCCAGTGATTTATGGTAAACGCGCAGGTCTTCAAAGCGAAAAAATGTTCCGGGACGTTCTTGTTTTTCAGTCTGCCCGGTTCTCTCTTCATTCTTATTTTCGTTGTACATCATAATTTTGTTTATTTAAAACATTTGTCGTGCCACTTCTTACGAAATGGCAGAGTCCCCACAGGAGGGGCCAAAGTTATTTTGATTTATAAATTAGTTTACTTTAAATGTCGTATCTCCATTTTCAAAAAAAGCAATTATCTGGCTTGAAGCGGCTGTCCCTGCATTGATATTGGCCTCAGCTGTTTGAGCTCCCATTTTTTTGGGTGTAAAAAAGCAACGGTCGCCGAACTCCTTTTCAATAGTCTCGCGGTTGTCGGGCGTGATGTCAGAAATATAACTAAAGTCATCTCTTTCATGAAACATCTTCAGCAAATCATCCTCATGGATAATCTCTTTGCGAGCGGTGTTCACCAAAGTAGCACCCGGTTTCATCTTTGAAAGCAGGCTATAGTCGATGGATTTGATGGTGTGCTTATTAGCCGGAATGTGCAAGCTGATATAATCGCATGTTTTGTACATTTCTTCAAGACTCTCGAAAACACTCACGCCATCGGCTTCAATATCAGTTTTAGCTACAAAGGGATCGAAAGCGAAGACTTCCATACCAAAACCTTTGGCAATGCGGGCAACATTTTTACCCACATTCCCGTATGCCTGAATTCCCAGTTTTTTCCCTTTTAGCTCAGTTCCGGGTTTCCCGTTAAAATGATTTCGTGCCTGAAAGACAAGCATTCCCAAAACCAGTTCAGCTACAGCATTAGAGTTTTGTCCGGGCGTATTCATAACAACAATGTTGTGGGCTGTGGCTGCGGCAAGATCCACATTATCGAAACCAGCACCGGCACGTACCACAATTTTCAATTTTGGAGCGGCGTCCATAATTTCATCCGTAATTTTGTCACTGCGGATGATAAGCGCCTCTGCATCGGCAACGGCCTTTTTCAGGTCGTCCGGACTTTCATATTTCTCAAAAAAGCTACAGTCATAACCGGCTTTTTCAAAAGAAGATTTAATTTGATTCACGGCAGCCTCCGCAAAAGGCTTCTCCGTGGCAACAAGAACTTTTGTCATAGTTCAAAAAGGTTAAGTTAGTACTTAAAATACAGTCAAAAACAGTGGGTTACCTGTTATTTGTTGGTTTGCTCAAATTCTTTCATACAAGCGATGAGCGCCTCTACGCTTTCCATAGGGAGTGCATTGTATAATGAAGCACGAAACCCGCCTACCGAGCGGTGGCCTTTGATGCCTACCATGCCTTTGGAAGTGGCAAAGTCAAGAAATGCTTTTTCCTTGTCTTTCGCGCCATCGGCCATCACGAAGCAGACGTTCATCAGCGAGCGATCTTCTTTGGCGACGGTACCTTTAAAAAAGGTATTGCGTTCAATTTCGCTGTAAAGCAGTGCAGCTTTTTTCTCGTTGATGCTATGCATGGCCTCCACACCTCCCAAATCTTTCAGCCAGCGTAAAGTCTGTAACAGCGCAAAAATGGCAAATACCGGAGGTGTATTAAACATGCTGCCTTTGTCGATGTGGGTCTGGTACTTGAGCATGGTTGGAATGGCCCGGTCTAATTTACCGAGAATATCGTTACGAACAATGACGAAAGCAACGCCGGCAGGAGCAAGGTTCTTTTGTGCGCCACCATAAATAAGAACATATTTGGAAATGTCCACTGGGCGGCTTAATATATCTGAGGACATGTCGGCAACTAACGGAACCGGCGAATCCAGATCTGATTTAATTTCTGTACCATAAATAGTATTGTTGGTGGTAATGTGAAAATAATCAGCATCTTCGGGGATAACGTATCCTTTGGGAATATAGGTGAAATTTTTATCTTCCGAAGAAGCAACCACATCCACTTCGCCAAAAAGCTTAGCCTCTTTAATGGCTTTTGTTGACCAGGCTCCCGTGTTCAGGTAAGCTGCTTTTTTCCCAAGCAGATTGTAAGCAACCATGGCAAACTGTGTGCTGGCTCCACCTCCGAGGAAAAGAACAGAATATCCTTCGGGAATGTTCAGTAAATCCTTAAAAAGCTGTTGAGCTTCTTCCATAACAGCCACAAACTCCTTACTGCGATGCGAAATGGACATTAAAGAAATACCGGTTCCGGCGAAGTCGTGAATGGCTTCTGCCGTTTTTTCCAGGGTAATCTCCGGCAGGATAGATGGCCCTGCATAAAAATTATGTTTTTTCATTTGATGAGTGTTTTTGAGCATTAAAAGTGTTGCAAAGATATAAGAAAGGTCAAGAAATCACTAACAAAATAAATTAGAATATTTCTATTTTGCAATGAAAATAGGAAAAATTATAATTATTCGGCGAATGGGAGATGCTATTTGGTTTGTATTAGCCTGAATAGTCCGGAAATGTAGGAAACAGCTCTTCCCATTCCCAACGCATAGCAAGGAAAGAAGCGTTTTCCCAACAACGAAAAAAAGTTGTTGTTTTCTCTGCAACGACATCATTTAATCTGTAACTTTCGTTGCACCGATTGTCCATTTATATTTATATGTATCTTTACCGTTAATCATCTTGTGTTAGACATCTGATTGATGAATAGAAAGCAAATTACAATCCGTGTTAAGAGAATATATAATGAGCCTGAGGAGGCTGACGGGCGCCGTATTCTTGTTGACCGGTTATGGGCCCGTGGTTTGTCGAAGGAGAAAGCAAAAGTTGACCTCTGGAAAAAGGAAGTTGCTCCTTCGACCGAATTAAGACATTGGTACGGACATGATCCTGCCAGGTGGGCGGAATTCAAATTAAGGTATTTTACTGAGTTGGAGGCGAAACCAGGAGAGGTTGACAGTATTTTGGAAGAAGTTGAAGCTGGCGTTGTTACATTTCTATACAGTTCAAAGGAAGAGCGGCTGAATAATGCTGTTGCACTGAAAGAATATATCGAATCAAAAATTCAAGTTACAGCCGACCTTTCAAATGACGAGGCGGCTGGTTCAGACATTATAATAAACTAATAAAAAAGGAGGAAAAATGGAAAAGTTAAGTGTAAAGGGATTAGCCATCGGCCTTGGCGCCGCGTGGGCATTGTGTATGTTGTTTATTGGCTGGGCTGCTATATTTGGCTGGGCTACAAACATCGTTGATACAATGTCCTCAGTTTATATTGGATTTAAACCAACTTTTCTGGGTGGCATTATTGGTGCAGCATGGGGATTTGTGGATGGCGCCATAGGTGGCCTGGTAATTGCTATTATTTATAATGCAATTGTAAAAAAGAAGTGATTTTTGAATTCTTTTACCGAAAGGTTGGATCACAAACTGATAAAGTTATTATGCCTAAACGGCTACGTATCACAAAGAAGCAGGCGTTAAAAATATACTGCTTATGCATTAATGGTCTGGTTTTTGGGTACTACTAAAAAACGTACTTTTGGTTTTTGTAAAATCCAATCAAATTAACAGACCATGAAGAAATTTATTACAATCATTCTGGCATTGGCACTTATGCCAGCCATGACTGTTTTTGCTCAAAGCAAAGACAAAGCAGTGTTTAAACCTTACACACCCGGTTTTTACCAAAATGTCATCATGAAAGATGTGCGTGCCGTACAGCAAAGGTTGCATCCCAAAAAGATGGCGAAAAAGTTCATTATGGATCAGTCGGGAATGCAACTTCCCAACAAGATGGCCGATTACAAAGACCATGATTATTGGCATACGCCCACCATTTCGCAGGGAAATACCGGTACGTGTTGGGATTTTTCCACCACTTCCTTTTTCGAATCGGAGGAACATCGTCTTTTTAATAAGGATGTGAATTTGTCGAAAATGTACACCGTTTACTGGGAGTATGTGGAAAAAGCAAAAGGTTTTGTGGCAAGCAGAGGTACATCAAGGTTTGCCGAAGGCTCTGAAGCCAATGCTGTTACCCGCGATTATAAAAAATACGGCGTCGTCCCGCGGTCGGTTTATAACGGATTAAAAGATGGCCGTAAATTTTATTCTCATGCGGAGATGATGAAGGAGATGAAAACCTATCTTCAAAACGTGAAGAAAACTGCTGCATGGAATGAGGCCGAAGTGGTGGCTACCATTAAGGCTATAATGAACCGTTACATGGGGGCACCTCCAACAGCATTTACTTATAATGGGAAACAATATACACCAAAGTCTTTTTTGAAAGATTATCTGAAGCTGAACATGGACGATTATGTTAATATACTCTCTTACGAACAAAAGCCTTTCTGGCAGCAGGTAGAGTATCAGGTTCCTGATAACTGGTGGCACAGTAAGACCTATTACAATGTGCCGCTGAAGGTGTACATGGCTATTATGAATCATGCTATCGAAAGTGGTTACACCATGTCCATTGGTGGTGATGTTTCCGAGCCGGGATTCTCTCACACGACCAATACGGCGTTGATTCCCGATTTTGATATTCCTGCTGCTTACATCAACAACAACGCTCGTCAGTTCAGGTTCTCAAACCGCACCACCACCGATGACCACGGCATGCATATGATTGGCTACATGAAAGATAAAAACGGACAAATGTGGTATCTGATAAAAGATTCCAGCTCCGGATCACGTAATGTTGACCCGAAAAGTCCTGAATTTGGCTATTACTTTTTCAGTACGCCTTATGTGAAGTTGAAGATCATGAATTTCATGGTTCACAAAGATATGTTGAAGAAATATATGAAGAAATTCCAGAACTAATCTATGAAAAAATACAAAAGAGCGGCAATAGAAAATCTATTGCCGCTCTTTTTGTTATTGAAAAAGTTTTTTGTTAATCTTCGTCCAACGTCCAGCTGTAAACCAGTGAAGCGTCGCCAGTAAAATCTTTTTTGCGGTCTATGTCGGTCTGGCTTTCAAATTCCGGGCCGAAACGTTCAAAGGCGCTCAGGAAGCCAAAGTCTTTGTCCGGTATCTTTTCCAGAATTTTTCCGATAAGGGAAATTGATTTTTTTGCAATTACCAGCCAGGGAATACCTGCTGTTCCCACAATGTCGGTTACAATTCCCAGAGCATCACCACCAATCCCGGTTTTTATATCACTGAGTATCTCGCCCAGATCACGCGTAGCTCTACGGCTATGCCGCAGATAAAACTGAACATTGATTTCACGATCTTCGGGCATTTCGCGGCTCAGCACAAAAAGGCCTTCGGAACCTTGCTGGTCGGTATCAAATTGATACTCATTGTTGTGGCGGCTTGTGAGACGGAAAGGCTCCTGTGGCAGGGTTGCCACAATCATCTTGTCTTTTTCAGTAGGGTGGTCGGCAACAACCACAAAATAGAGATGCCATCTTTTGCGGGGACGATAAATTTTCACTTCATCAATTTCCAAAAGTACTTTTGTCATAATTTTAAGTTTTAATGGGTTGGCTATAAAATTACTATAATTCTTCTTAAAATCTAAATTTCTCAAAATTTTTTGTTAAAAATTCAAAATATTTCGTTATTTCGCGGCCAAATTCCCGAGGAAAGGATTTTCTTAATAGAAATTTTTCTATCATTGTAAATCAGAAAATAGATTGCATGAAGGATAAAGTAATTGTCATAACCGGAGCCAGTTCGGGTATTGGGAAAGCGCTTGCATTTGTATTTGCACAGCGTGGTTCGTCTGTATTTTTGGGTGCTCGTAGCAGTGACAAATTGAAGGATATTGTGTCGGAAATCAAATCAGATGGCGGTATTGCAGCTTTTTATCCTGTAGATGTTGCCCTTGAAAATGACTGTAAGAACTTTATTTTGAATGCAAAAGAGACTTTCGGGAAAATAGATGTGCTGATTAACAATGCCGGCATCTCCATGCGGGCGCTGTTTAAGGATACAACGCCTGATGTGTTGAAACGTGTTATGGATGTTAATTTTTGGGGAACGGTGTATTGTACAAAATATGCCCTACCGTTTTTGCTGGAGACAAAGGGTTCTGTGGTAGCTGTTTCATCGGTGGCAGGCATCAAAGGGCTACCGGGAAGAACGGGCTACTCAGCTTCTAAATTTGCCATTCATGGGTTTATGGAAAGCCTGCGCATTGAGAATATGAAAACAGGACTGCATGTGCTGATGGCTTATCCGGGTTTTACCGCCTCCAACATTCGCAATACGGCGCTGGTTGCCGATGGCTCCGAACAGGGTAAGTCGCCTTTGGAAGAGGGAAAGATTATGTCAGCAGACGAGGTGGCCGTACATATTTACCAATCGGTGATAAAACGGAAAACATCAATGGTACTGACAACACAGGGAAAGCTGACGGTCTTCCTAAGCAAGCTTTTTTCCGGGTTTCTTGATAAGCTGGTTTATCGGCACATGGCTAAAGAGCCGGATTCTCCTTTTAAATAGGAAATGATTAAAACAGAATATATATTAATAAAATAAACGAAAAAAATGATTAGTTCATATGAAATAATTCCAAAAAAAGGTCTTGGCGACCTGAAATTTGGTATGGACATGGAAAAGGTAGTTTCTGCACTGGGCGAACCGGAAGAAGTTGATAATTTTGAGGGAGATGAAGAACTTAACGCGGTACTGTTGCATTATCAGAATCAGGGGTTTTCTGTTTTCTTTGAAGGTTTAACCCGACAGGTGGTGGCTGGCATAGAAACTGACTATTCCGATGCTACTCTTTTCGGCAAAAAGGTTATCGGCATGACAGAAAAAGAGGCCATAGACCTGATGACAAGCAATGGCTTTCCTGATTTTGATAAAGAGACGGAAGAGGGCGAAACAAGGCTTTCCTTTGAAGAAACCATGGTCGATTTCTACCTCCACGATGGAAAAGTAGCTTTCGTAAACTGGGATGTCATCGTCGACGAAGAAGGCAACGTAACCGACTTTTAGTCCGGGCTTCCGCGGATTTCCACATACCATATAATGCTTATAATCAGTAAGTAATGAATCTTCGTATTCATTGCTTAAAATTTGTGTTGTTTGCCCGTAAGAGTGAAAAGCCTTATTTTTGCAGTATAATGGATTTCAAACTTACATCGGATTACAAACCCACCGGCGACCAGCCGCAAGCCATTGCACAGCTTGTGGATGGCTTGCGTCGTGGCGATGAGGCGCAGGTGTTACTTGGTGTTACCGGTTCGGGAAAGACCTTCACCATCGCTAATGTGCTGGCGCAGGTGAATCGCCCCGCCTTGGTGCTGAGCCATAACAAAACGCTGGCTGCCCAACTTTACGGAGAGTTCAAACAGTTTTTCCCTGAAAACAGGGTCGAATATTTTGTTTCATATTATGACTATTACCAGCCGGAAG
>CAYYOW010000068.1:0-10396 GCA_964473395.1 uncultured Lentimicrobiaceae bacterium
AGATTTGTAGATATGACAACAGCTAAAATTACAAGCAAATAATTGACAAAGAATAGTTTGTCGAAAAGAACATTTCTTTTGTGAGAAAAGAGGTAAAATATAAAAGTCGTCATAAAGAAGGCTAAAATAGCCGAAAGGTAATAGGAAGCCACGGCGCTAATTCCGGGTAAAATGTATCCCGATAAGGGAGCAGAATATAAGGTGGAAAAGTGTTTTATCCCCTGTGGAATAAACCCCAGGTTTTCATGAAAAAACCCCAGATTCCATTCGCCCCAAGCTGGGTTTTCAGTTATTATTCCCAAAGGAACGAGCAGCATTATAAGTAAAACCACAGAGAAAAACAGAAGTATATCGGAAGTTTCTTTTTTTATTCCGATGGTTTTATAACCCTGCCCAATATCAAAATATTTTTTGAAATAGGAGACTCCAAACAGGGTAAAAACACCTTCGACAATACCAAAAAACAGCATGTGAGAACCCACAATAGCAGGTATGGTAATTTTCAGGCCATAGGGGAAATAAATAGGAACTCCATTGATGTTTTTAGCAATATAAGGTTCTATGCCCAGAACTATGGCCACAACAACCGAAGCCAATACGATACTCATCCAACCGGAAATGAAGTAGTTTAATTTTTCGGAAATCTTATTTTTGAGCAGCTTATACGTGTAATATCCCGTAAAAGAAGCGACATATCCCATGGCTATTGCATTAATAGCATAGGTGGTGATGCCTCCATCGCCAAACAGCAATGCCTGTAACAAAAGCACAAGACATATTGCCATAAATCCGGCCCAGGGACCAAATATGATGGCAATGAGTGCAGCACCAAGAGCGTGTCCGCTGGTGCCACCGGGAATAGGGATGTTAAACATCATAATAATAAAAGACAGGGCGGTAAGAGAAGACAACAAGGGTAACACTTCTTCATTTAACTGTCGGCGTAATTTCTTTATCCCTTTAACAAACAAGGGGATAAACAGCAGATAAAAAGGCACGAAAACTTTTGGTGAAATATATCCGTCCGGAATGTGCATAACCTATCTTTTAATCAATAATGTTATTAACAAATTAAGTCCGAGCCAAATTTACTGGATTTACCTGAAATTGAACATTATTATTTGTTCTTTTTAAAAAGAATTATGGTAATATTCTTTTTGTGACGATAATAAGTTGAGATGCAATATATTGCATCTCAACAGTCAGCCTGTTTTGCCTGGCAATCTGCCTTATTCTTGTTAACAACCCCGCGTGTAAAAATTTTCGGAATACAGATTTTCCTGCCGGCAATTGCACTACTTTTGCAAGTACGATGAAATATTTTTTTCTCAAATATATCAATAACCGCTATTTCTACACTGCGCTGGCATTCATTATCTGGATGGCATTTTTCGACAGTGACAATTTAGGTGAGCAGATGAGGCTGAGTAATAAAATTGAACGCCTCCAGCAACAAAAATATTTTTATCGAACAGAAATCCAGAAAAATAAGAACTCTCTGAACGCCTTGAAATACGATACTACCCAGCTGGAGAAATATGCCCGCGAAACCTATTTTATGAAAAAAGACAATGAGGATGTTTACGTTGTCATTAGGCGTCCCAAGCATTAAACATTTGCAAGCAATTCGTAATTAATTCCTTAGGATTTTGAACAGCATGCCAGGCACTCTCTTTCCCATGCCCTTATTTATATTGTGAATAAATTAACTGGATGTTTCCGATATGTTGTTAATTACTTAACACAAAACAATATCTTTGCCTGGATTCAAAGAGCGACCAATTATAAGCATATTGAGAAGTATAATGTTTGAAAGATTTAAATTACTCATAACAAACCCGAAGAGCCATACTACACACCTGTTTTTCTCTGTGGTGGGGAAGGTTTGCGTCGAAAAGTTAAACTTGCTTCCTCCCTATATTTGAACCAAATAACAAGAGTTGAAATCAATTTATTATTAAAATAACAACAGAAAATGTCAGTAACACGATTTAGCATCTCAATGGAAAAACCCCTGCTGGAGAAATTGGACAAAATTACCCATGACCATCAGTTTCCCAACAGGTCGCGGACTTTCCGGTTTTTGATTAACCAGTTTTCAGCAAAAAAGGCCGGTACAGAAAACCAAATGGTTGCGGGAGCCATCATTTTGGTTTACAACCATCATCAAAGGGAGTTACAAACACAGTCAACCCATCTGCAACATGACTATCATCGATTAATTTTATCGGTTCAGCATGTGCATCTGGATAACGAAAACTGTTTGGAAACCCTTGCAGTAAAGGGAAAAGCCAATGAACTTGAGGCGCTGTCGAACCAGCTGATTTCGTTAAAAGGTATTCAATATGGTAGCCTGGTAATAACCGGAAGCCTCTAATTTTTTTAATACAATCGTAACACGAATTTAAAAATAGTAACAATGAAAACATTTCCAAACCCCTTAAAAATTACACTGTTTATTATTATTATGTTATTTTTTGTACAACCTGCGTCTGCCCATCAATGGGGCTCCATATCAGGAAAACTTGTGGATGGCAAAACAGGAAACGCTATTTCCTTTGCCAACATCGTTATTGAGAACAGCCTCATCGGAACCACCACCGATTTACAGGGTAATTTTCAAATTCACGGGATTAAAACGGGAACCTACACGCTGGTGTTCTCACATCTGGGATACAAAACCCTGAAAAGAGAAGTCCAAGTTTCGCCAAATAAAACCACCCGCCTGTTGGTGAAGGTACAACCTGCATCTTTTAACATGGATGACCTGAACATTACAGCCAGACGACCTTTTTCCATAGCATCGTCGCAAGCTATTCGGAACATCGATTTGGAGTTACGTCCCGTTAAATCGTCACAGGATCTGTTAAAACTGGTCCCCGGACTCATAATTGCACAGCATGCCGGTGGTGGAAAGGCTGAACAAATCTTTCTGCGTGGATTTGATTGCGACCACGGTACGGATGTAAACATCTCCGTGGATGGTATCCCCGTAAACATGGTGAGCCATGCTCATGGTCAGGGTTATGCCGACCTTCATTTTCTTATTCCCGAACTCATCGGTGACCTTTCCATTTACAAAGGCCCCTATTTTGCACGGTTTGGGGATTTTGCCACTGCCGGAGCCGTAGCTTTCAAAACCAAAGACGTTTTAAACAGCAACAGTTTCGATCTGGAAATAGGGCAATTTAACACGCTGAAAACCACTCTGCTGATGCAAACAGGAAAAGGTAACGCCCGTCAAAATGGCATCATTGCAGCACAATATTATACTACCGATGGCCCTTTTGATAATCCGCAGGGTTTGAAACGGCTTAATGTGTTCGGTAAATATTTTATCAATATCACACAGCAAAGCCGGCTAACATTTACAGTAAGTGGGTTCAATTCGGCATGGAATGCTTCGGGTCAGGTTCCTAACCGTGTGGTAAAAGCCGGTATTATCGATCGTTTCGGCGCATTGGATCCCATGGAAGGTGGAACAACCTCCCGAAAAGACATGTCGCTGGTTTACCAACAGAAACAAGACAACCACTTGTTTCGTGTACAGGCCTACCTGACCAACTACACGTTCAAACTTTTTTCCGATTTTACCTACTACCTCGAAGATACGGTTAACGGCGATATGATTGAACAAAACGAAAGCCGGTGGCTCAGCGGAATGAAAGCTACTTATCAGACCTCCCGCAAAATAAAATCCACTTTATTCATAAATACACTGGGTGCAGGATTCCGAAACGATGCTATTAAAAGCGCTTTATGGCACAGCCCTAATCGCATCCGGATGAATGCACTGTCAAATGCGGGCATTTACCAGGCTAATTTGTTTGTCTGGGGCCAAAGTAAAATTATTTTCAATCAGCACTGGCGTATCGAGATCGGTTTAAGAGGCGATTACATCACCTACGATGTTGATGACCATTTGGGAAATGCCAACGATACACTTTCCAACGGACTACCCCATGCTTCGGGATATGCCCAGCAGGCTATGCTCAATCCGAAATTTAATGTGGTTTACAGCCCCGGAGCTAAACTGGATATTTATTTCAATGCCGGAACAGGCTTTCATACCAACGATGCGCGTAACGTCATTTTTACAAAAAAAGCCAAAGAGGTAGAACAGGTAATGACACGGAAAGGTCTGAGTGAAAAAGAGATATCCAAGTGGCTGATAAAACATAATTTTAACCCGCAACAGCAATTCACGGGAACCATGCCGAGAGCCTACGGTGCCGAGACGGGTTTCAGGGCCGAATTGTTCAAACGGTTTAACCTGGGAATGTCAGTTTGGTACATGTACCTCGACAAAGAGTTTGTATATGTCGGCGATGGCGGGTATTCCGAATTGAGCAATCCTACGCAACGGCTCGGCCTGGATTGCGAAGGAAGGTTAAAAATAACCCGGTGGCTTTGGGCAGACGCGGATATGACTATTTCGCAAGGCCGCATTAATAGCTTACCCAAAGGAAGCAACTACATTCCGCTGGCGCCCAATTTCACCCTGACCGGGGGAATAACCATGGCTAACTATCACGGATTCGACTTTTCGCTACGAACTATTCATATCGGCAGCCGGCCGGCTAATGAAGACAATACGGTTACCGCTTTGGGCTATACGCTAATCAACCTTGGCGCTGCCTGTCACTGGAAAAGATACACCTTCTCTGTAACTATTGAGAACCTGCTTAATACCGAATGGAACGAAGCACAGTTTGATACAGAGAGTCGCATGAAATGGGAAAAAGCACCGGTTGACGAACTACACTTTACACCCGGAAACCCAAGAAATGCCAGGGTAGGTATAAAGGTGACTTTCTAAATTCGTCTCCGTAAATGCAAGACTATTTAGGGCTTGCTGAAAAAGCCCGTAGTGCATCATATACGATGCCGCAAGGTGAAGCTGGATAATACTGCGAGCCGCAGCAATGAAGTAGATGATGTGCTACGGGCTAACAAACAAAATTTTTAGAAAAAGCGCAAGGTTTTTAATAAAACTACGAGAAAAGCTTGTATTTGTAGTTAACAAAAATCGTGTAACAATACGTATATGAAGTTGTTATGTGCTTTTCGGCAGACCCTGTTTAATTATTTTTCAGTAAATCAGTAAGCTCTTTAACCTTTCGCCGGGCAACGATTACAGGAGGCACTTTCTCATCGTAAAAATAAGCTAGTGCCTGCCTGTTTTCCTGCAATTCTATTTTTTTAATCCGATCTATATTCATAATGTATCTTTTGTGTACCCGGATTAACTTGGCTCCCGTGAAATTAAAAGTGAGATCACGCAAACTGGAACGAACAAAATATTCCTTCTGTTTGGTATAAATATAACAGTAGTTTTCTTCGGATTTAATGAAGTAGATATCAGATTGTAAAAGATAAACAATAGAGTTTTGATAAAATACAGGGATTTTCTTAACCTCAATCATCCCGGTTTTTTTATTTATTTCCGCTCCGGTAGCCTTACTTATGTCCACAAAATTCATAACAAAAACGATATCGTCTTTGCTTGTGATTTCGAGACGTGTTGTGTTGAGTAGCAGCACCTTGCCTAATACATTGACCAGCATGGTTACTGTAACATTTTCGCGACCACCCTGTAGCTGTTTGATAATCATTCCGATTTTGGATTGTGCTTTTTGCGGATGTAATTGCTTCAAGTCCATTCCAAAATATCCCTTTTCGAAATTAAGCACTTCTCTTGCGATAGAATTTATACCAACAATTTTAAAATCTTTCGAAAACAAAATTGTACCGATTTGTGGAAGCGTTTCTTTTTCCATGGTTAAATAGTCTTGATTTTTGTAAAAATATTGGCGTCTTCAGTATTTAAGTGGAATTAGTTAATGCCCAACAGATAAAGAGAACAATAGCACTTTCAATAAACTTATGCATGTCTTTTACTTTCGGTTCCATAATGGTTTTGTTTGTATAAGCCATCGAGAAATCGTTCTAAGTTCTTTTTAACATGTATTTAACTGTACGAAAGTATTAAAAAAAGGTTGTCGTTGTTGAAAACGGCAAAAAGCAGGTACAAATGTTTTTAGCAAGATGTGGCCATCGGAGATATCATATTTTCGTTTTTATTCTCTCATTCCGTAATCAGTTAATGTATTTACCAGTTTTTTCATAGCATTAATATAGGGCGTATCCCTATCTAACAGCGGAGTAATATCCGGTTCTGTTTCCAGGATATTTTCGTCGTAAGGTAAAACAAATACTTCATTAAAATTTTCGAGGCTGTCACCGGCAACTTTTTTAAACTTTTCAAACTGTTCATCACTTCTCACTTTGTTGACTACCAAATGAACATACGGAATATCTAATTGCCTTGACAAAACAGCCGAATGCTTAGCTACCTGATAAGCATTAAATGTAGGTTCGGTAATAATCACAGTTTGTTTAAATCCTTGTGCCAAAGCACGTCCGAAGTGCTCGACACCAGCCTGTGTATCCATCAATATTACTTCGCCTTCGCGCAGTGCAATAAATTTCACAATGGAATCAAGCAGTGCATTTTCAGGACACAGACATCCGGCGGCAGCTTGAATAACGCTTCCCATGACAATCAAATTGATATTGTCGTCCACTTTTATGCCGAATCTGTCCACCACATCCGAAACATCCGGATTCAGACGTAGCATGGCACCCCACACCTCTCCGGGACGGGCACCGGTTTTTTCTTCAATGTAATCCACATTTCGCGAGGACGGTGTTATCTCCATATCCTGCGGCAGCCCTAGTGAATACGGAAGATTTATTTGCGGATCTTCGTCCACGGCAAGGACATTAAACGTTTTTCGCGCAAGTAATTTGGTTAGTACCGAAGTGAATGTCGTTTTCCCGACCCCTCCTTTTCCGGTGATTACCACTCTGAAACTCTTTTTGTTGTCGTTATGTGTTACCGACCGGAGTTGTTTGGCCGTATCAAAAAGTTTTTGTCTTCTCGGATCTTTTTTTGCCATCTGTTTTTTTTTAAGTTATTTTAAATTTAAAATGTCGAATCTGTTTTCTTTTATGGCCACTTGTTTTTTCGACATCTGCTTTCTGCGACAAACGGGGCACAAATGTCTTAATCCTTCCCCAATTTCAGGATTCATTTTGTCAAGAATTCTGTCATTAAAAGGCTGCGGCGAATAATATTGGCTACACATGCTACACTGTTTCAGCGGGATTTTTGTCTCCGACCATGAATGCCCGTAACGTATATCTTCAATGTCCTCAAAATCAATTGCACCTGTCGGACAAACTTCGGCACAGGTTTTACATCCCAAACAAATGTCGCTGGGTAGCGCATACGCCGAATTTATTTTTACATCATAACCTCTTCCAATGTAATTGATGACCCCTTTTTCAATGATATCGTTACAAACGCGTACACACAAACCGCAAAGCACGCATTGGTTTCCCAGGTTATCGTTTACTTTAATCCTTTTTGTAAAAGGCGTTTCGTTGACATCATAGCGTGCTGCCAGTTTTTTTATCGTTTCCGATTGGGGAGCCTGTGCAAGATAAAACTGAAAGAGGATTTTGCGGTGGTTTTGTATCTCTTCAGTGTCGGTAATAATTTCCAATCCTTCGCTTGCCGTTAAGGTACAGGAAGTTGTAATGCCCGGCCTTACATTTCCGTTCACTACATTTACAATGCATAAGCGGCAGGCACCATACGGTTTTAGTGCTTCGCTATAACATAATGCCGGAACATCAATTCCGATAGTTTTGCAAAACGAGAGGATATTATCTCCTTCGTTTACAAGATATTCTGTATCATTTATTTTTATTTTAACTTTCATCTCCATATCTCATTATCTTTTGACAGGAATCGGTTTTTCGGGCACTTCTGTTGATTCGCCCGAAAGTTTAACTATGGCATCAAACGGACAAACATTGAAACAACTGCCGCAAGAGATACAAGAATCCTGATCAATAACGTGAACGTATTTGGCTTTGCCATCAATGGCATCCACCGGACAATGTTTTGCACACAATACACAACCTACACACTTGTCAGCCAAGATGTAAAAAGAGGTAAGCTCGCGACAAACTTTGGCTTCACAGATATTCTCTTCAATATGTCTGCGATATTCGTTTTCGAAATATTGCAATGTGGTAATTACCGGATTTGGTGCCGTTTGTCCTAATCCACAAAGCGATGTTTTCTTGATGGTATCGCTCATCTGCTTCAGCAAATCAATATCTTCTGGTTTTCCTTTTCCATCGGTAATGCGTTCCAGAATTTCGTGCATATGTTTCAGCCCTTCACGGCAGGGCACACATTTTCCGCAAGACTCATCAACCGAGAAATTCAGGAAATACTTTGCCGTATCCACCATACAGCTGTCTTCATCGAGAACAACAATACCGCCAGATCCCATTATGGAACCGACTTTCTTCATATTATCGTAATCAACGGGAGTGTCAAACAGATACGAAGGAATACAGCCTCCGGAAGGGCCTCCGGTTTGGGCTGCTTTTATCTTCTTTTCATTAATTCCGCAGTTTCCTATTTCACACACAACAGTTTCCAGCGACGTGCCAAGTTCCACCTCAGCCAAACCGACTTTGTCCACATTTCCCACAAGGGAAAAAACTTTGGTACCCGCATTATTGGGTGAACCGAGTGTTTTAAACCAGTCGCTTCCTTTTTCAATTATTACCGGAATATTACACCAGGTTTCCACGTTGTTGATGTTGGTAGGCATTCCCCATAACCCGTGCACGGAAGGGTAAGGAGGACGAGGACGAGGACGGCCGGCTTCACCTTCCAACGAAGCTATCAAAGCGGTTTCTTCACCGCATACAAAAGCGCCGGCGCCACGGGTTATGTGGATGTCAAACGAAAAACCGGAACCAAGGATATCTTCTCCGAGCAGGCCAAATTCACGTGCCTGATTGATAGCCAGCTGCAGTCGTTCAATAGCCAGTGGATATTCGGCACGGATGTAAATAAAGCCGGTTTTGGTACCAATGGCACGGGCTCCCACAATCATCCCCTCGATAATCATGTGCGGGTCGCTTTCCATCTCATTACGGTTCATGTACGCTCCGGGATCGCCTTCATCGGCATTACAAACAAGATACTTGGTTCCCGAATTTTCTTTTTGGGTATTGTGCCACTTGATACCGGTAGGAAATCCGGCACCTCCTCTTCCCCGCAGCCCCGCATCTGTAATGGTTTCAATAATTTCATCGGAACTCATTCCCAGCACTTTAAATAACGACTTGTAGCCTCCTACGGCAATATATTCTTCAATACTGTTGGGGTTGGTAATCCCGGCATTTCGCATAACAACTTTTATCTGTCTGCTGAAATAGGGCAATTCGTTCCACAGCGGTAATGTGTTGAAGCCTTTTCCGTAATCGATTTCAGAGGTGATGTGATCCCAGTGCTCAATTTTAAAGAATGCTTTTTCAGAGAAAATATCTTTACGTAATGCAGCCCGGACAATTTTTTCCACATCTTTGGGTTGCACATTATCATAAACTACGAGAGGTTTCCCCGGAATAATAACATTTACAAAAGGTTCTTGTTTGCAAAAGCCGAAACATCCGGTTTTTGTTAGAAAAAATTGTCTCTCCAGGTTGTTTTCGGTAATATATTTTTTTAATTCGGCATAAATGGTTTCAGCTCCGGCAGCAATCCCACAGGTAGCATACCCAACTGCAATCCGTATCTTGTTTTTGGGTTGCAAAGTTTGCATGCCAATGTTGGCAGCAGCCTTTAAATCCACAAGATGAAAAATTTTATTTTTTTTCCTGCCAGCCATATTCTCTCAATATTTCAGGTAGTTTCCGTACGTTCACATACCCGTAAATTTTTTCGTTGATACTCATTACCGGAGCCATGCTGCATGCGCCGAAACAACGCGCCTGGGTAAGCGTGCAACATTTGTCTTGGGTAGTTAAAATAAACTTCCTGTTTTCGGTCATACCCTCTCCTTCCAGGCTGAGTAAATCCTGTAGAGCCTCAAAAATATACGATGCTCCTTTCACATGACAGGCTGTTCCCGTGCATACCGAAATGATGTTGGTTCCCACCGGTTGCAAATTGAAAAAGGAATAGAAAGTGGCCACGCTGTATAATTTGGCCACCGGCAGGCCGGTCTTTTCGGCAACAAGTGAAAGGACATCCTGTGAAAGATACTTCTCTTTTGCCTGAACATCTTCCAAAATGCTAAGTGTTTGCCCCGTAGGGTCAGCATATTTTTCAAGTATTTCATCTATCTCTTTACCATTCATCTGTAGAACTTTAAACAAAGATTGTTTTTCATGGATTGAAATTTAACAGCTAAGACCGGAACAATCAGCCTGTTACACAATAAGGCGTGGCGCAGGTTAAAAAAGCTGAAAAGCAAAAGAACAATACCTTTAAATGTCTCTTTCGCTTTTTGCTTCTGCT
>CAYYOW010000068.1:10496-13110 GCA_964473395.1 uncultured Lentimicrobiaceae bacterium
TTACGTTTTCTGTTAATTTCAGCTTCAAACATATCGGCAGCTTTTATCGGGTCAGGTTCCACGGCAAAAGCTGCATTCAGCACATCGTTCAATTTATTGGTTAAGATGTCCACAACATTCTTGCTGCCAAATATTTTCGGAGGAAGTCCGAGAATAGTATAAACTCCTGAAGCAACAAAATAGGCGGCAATGGAAATAGCTTTTTGTGAATACCATTCGGGAGCGCCACCGCCGAGAGGCAAATCTTCGATGCCACATCCCAGCTCTTTGGCAATATTGGCTCCGAGAACCAGAATTCTTGAGTTATCAACGCAGGAGCCCATATGCAGTGCCGGCGGGATATTCAAAGCTTCGCAAATTGACCTTAATCCATCTCCTGCAAGTTTGGCTGATTCGGGCATCAACAAACCGGCTTTGCCGCCGGCCACGCCACCACAACCGGTAACCAATACCAGAATATCACGTTTTATCAATTCTTTGGTTAAAGCAATAAAGCCGTAATCCTGTTTGATTTTCGGATTATTACATCCTACCAAACCGACAACTCCTTTTATTTTCCCGGCAACAATAGCATCAATCAAAGGTTTGTATGTTCCGCCGAGAGATTCTCTCAGCTTTTCTTCCGAGAACCCGGCCATCAATTCTATGGGTTTGTTTGGAATTTGAACCCGGCTGGGGTTTCGGTTGGGATAATTTTCAATAGCAATACGAATGATTTCTTTCGCCGTGTCGAGTGCTGTTTCCGTATGAAACTCTTTGTAAACTGCTCCCGGTACTTTTGACTTTTCGCTGGTGGCGATAACCTTGGTATGAAAACATTTGGCCGTTTGGGTAATTGAAGGGAAGATACACTGGTAATCGATAATCATCGCTTCAACTGCACCTGTGGCAATAGCGAGTTCCTGATCTAACAGGTTGCCGGCTATGGGGATTCCATGACGAACCAACAATTCGTTTCCGGTACAACACATTCCCACAAGGTTGATTCCTTTGGCCCCTTTTTCTTCGGCAAATGCTTTCAGTTCCGGATCACCAACAGCTTTTACAATCATTTCCGAAAGAACCGGGTTATGGCCGTGCAGAACCACATTCACTCGGTCGTGGCTTAAAACACCAAGGTTTGCGAAAGAAGTGCTGGGAGCCGGCGTACCAAAAAGAATATCGGAAGCATCGGTAGCCATCATGGAGCCACCCCACCCATCGGAAAGGGAAATTCTTAATGAATGAAGCAACATATTTGTCGGATCGGCACCAACACCCATATGAACACGGTGTGCGCCTTCAACAATTTCGCGGTCGATACCACGAGGGACAATACCAAGCTTTTTCCACATAGCTAAGGTTTTCTCAGGAACCCGGCTATCAATCAAACCAATACTTCCTTTTATGGTTCCAAATTCATCTAACATGGCCAGTGCCAAGTCTTTGGCAATTTCTTCCTTGGCTCTGTTTTCGGTTTCAATATGGTACTCTTTGGCAACTGCTTTTAGTTTTGTCACATCTCTGATTTCATATCCCTGGGCTTTTCCTTCTGCAGTATCCAGCAGCACTTCAAGCACTTCACGGCCGTGGTCGGAATGGGATGCTGCGCCCACCAGCAGGTCGTCAAGCAGATTTCTGGCAACAATGGTGTCAACATCGGCACCACAAACGCCTTTTGTGGGTCCGTCTTCTTCAAAAACATCTACGCGGCAGGGACCCATAGAGCAGTTATTACAACAAACACCGAGCTGGCCGAAACCACATTGCGGTTGTTGTTTTTCAAGTCTGTCCCAAGCAGTTTCTATACCTTCTTTTATGGCTTTTTCAATAATTTGCTGGCTTGATTCGTCAATAGATCTTTGTTGAGCTATCAGTTTAATATCTATCTTTTTCATTTTTACAATTTTTTGGTTTTTTTACTATGAATTTGATAATGGACCTATTTCGGCAATTTTCTTTAATATCTCACGGTATTGCTGAATCGATTCAGGTACTTTGGATGTTTCGACATCGGCCCCCTGCGATTTAATCATGCGGATGGTAAAATCTTTCCGGCTGTTACGGATAAGCTGGTTGATTTCTCCAAATACCAAAGCACCTGTTTTACAGGCTTCCACACAGGCCGGCTCTGTCCCTTTACGTACCCGGTCGATACACCCGTCACATTTTGCGTTAACTTCTCTGTCAAAAGACACTTCAGCCACCTTACGGAAAGTGATAATCCCAAACGGACAAGCAATAGCACAGGCACTGCAATCAATACACCTGTTATAGGCAATCAATATGTTTCCGGTATCTTTGTCGCGGTGGAGTGCATCGGTAGGACAAACCTGAACACAGGGTGCCGGGTCGCAATGGCGACAACGGTTGGGGAATGTGAGAAAATCCACACCGATTTCAACATGAATTCTCGGCCGTGACCGGGGAGTTTCTTTTAACATTCCAAACAAGTCTTTGCTTTGCGAATGTTCTACTGCACAGGCAATCTCGCAGTGCCGACAACCGATACAAAACTCAGGACGTATAAGAATATTTTCCATAGTTTAAGGTGATTTTGGTTAATTTTTAATTCAAAGCTATTGTAAAATAGAGCAATAACAAAGCTTTATGTTATTTTCGGTCAAAAAAGGAA
>CAYYOW010000069.1:0-13041 GCA_964473395.1 uncultured Lentimicrobiaceae bacterium
GGGTTTTCAAGAAAACCATTTTCAAAGCCAGCACCATACCCTTTGTCATGGAGCTCCCACCCTACCGGATGCCGCGGATGGCATCAGTTTTAAAACAAACATGGTTTAAAGGTGAAATGTACCTAAAAAAGATGGGGACGATTATCCTGCTGGCATCCATCCTTATTTGGGCAATGGGCTATTTCCCACTGGGGAAGAAATATGAGGTAGCCTTTAATAACAAGGTGGAGCAGATTAATAAACAGGCCTCCATCAAACTGAAACAAGGCAATTTATCGCTAGTACAAGTCAAAACCTTAGAAGCCTCAAGAGAGAGAGAAATCAAAATTCTGAAGGATGAGCTTTCCATGAAAAAACAGGAAAACTCCATCATTGGCCGTATTGGCCATTTCATTGAACCGGCCATCCGCCCGTTAGGTTTCGACTGGAAAATGGGGGTTAGCCTCATAGCTGGGGGCGCCGCCAAAGAGGTTGTTGTATCAACTATGGGCGTTCTATATCCGCCCTCCTCGGGGAAATTCGGGAAAGAGGGCCTTGGGCAACGCTTACGTGAGCAAGTCTATTCCAGCGGTCCACACAAAGGCCAAAAAGTGTTTACCCCACTGGCGGCCCTGGCTTTCCTGCTGTTTATCCTGATTTATTTCCCTTGCATTGCTGTGGTAGCCGCTATCAAAAACGAAACCGGCCAGTGGAAATGGTCACTTTTCCTGGCCGCTTACACCACCACGCTGGCCTGGATTGTAGCCTTTATTGTTTTCCAGGGAGGGAGTCTAATGGGATTTTAGATGTGAGATGCTTGCTGTGGGGCGTGAGAATTGTTGATGTGGAAGCTGGATACCTTTGCCTGAATACGCTCATCTTGATGTTAACAGCTTCTATACCGGATAGATCCACAGCCTCAGGATCAGCCGTTTATACCGGCTGTTTAAATCCTCATGTTTAAAGAGTTTAAGCAAGATTACAGCACTCCGAACAGATAATTGCAAAGATAATTGCACATCTATCCGGGAAAAAGAATATTTTTCTATTTTTGAAAAGAATTTAAATCCCACACCATGGAAATGATTGACAAAAAGCAGTTTTTAGAAAATTTTCAATATTTTGATAACGAAGTTGTACTGGAAATTATCAATATTTTTATCGACGAATACCCGGAGCGCATGGAATCTCTACAAAAAAATATCGATGAAAAGGATTTTGACCAGCTCAAATTCAATGCACACAGTCTGAAAGGTGTAGTGGCAAACTTTGTGGCTCCTGAAGTGCAGGAACTTGCAAAGCAACTGGAAATTAAAGGTACCAACCAAGACCTGACAAACGTGGAGGCACTCTTCAAAGAGTTGAAAGAAAAAACCAGATCAGTCATTGAAGAACTGAACGTGTTGAAGGATAATTTTAAATAACCGGCAGGATTCTTCATCTGCCCAGTCCTTCAACGATGTGCCTGCATTTATAAATTTTACTAAACACCTGAGCTCGACATAAGTGTTTTCAGGTTTAACTCTTCCGGCTTGGAATCTTTAATCTCCAAAACTCTTTCCCCATCGGCATTAAATGTATTTCAACTCACGTAAAGAGTCTTCCACCAGTTGGTAACTGCGAGTGATATCATGGTCGAGGCCAACGGAGAAACGAACCAATCCGGCCGAAAGTCCCATCTCTTTTTGCAAATCTTCAGGAACTTCAGAGGAGGTGCTTTTTCCCGAATTGGAGAATAGGGTTTTAAAATATCCAAGGCTGACAGCGTGATACCCCACCCCTTTTTCCTGCATCAATTCCATAAACGGGGCAGCCCTTTCGGCAGTCTCCAGGTCAATGGCAATGATGCCACCATAACCAAAGTCTGCGTTCATAAGCTTGTTCATAAGCTCGTGCTGAGGATGGTCGGGCAAACCGGGATAGAGAAGTTTCAAGCCTATTTCCTTGAATTTCTTTGCCATATACATTGCATTCTCGCTGTGTTTTTGCATACGAATATGCAATGTAGCCATATTTTTTAAAATACTGGAGGAGCGCATAGGATCCAGAACAGGGCCCAGCAACATGGCTGTTCCATCATTCACGCTGCTAATGGCATCTATAAACTCCTCCGAAGCGCAGATAGCACCCGCCACAGCATCATTTTTACCATTGATAAATTTTGTCATGCTATACACCACGATATCTGCGCCCATTTGAATGGGTGAGAATATCATAGGAGTAAAAGTGTTGTCAACCACCAATTTAATACCGTGCTTACGGGTAATTTTTGCCAGTTCCGGAATATCCGAAATCTGCAACATGGGGTTGGTCATCGATTCTGTATAGATGACTTTGGTATTGGGGCGGATAGCCTTTTTTACACTTTCCAGATCCGTGATATTTACAAAGGTAACATCAATCTTAAATTTTTTCAGATAGTTGGCCAGAAAAGCATAAGTGCCGCCATAAGTTGTCACACTGGTGACAATATGGTCGCCCGTATTGCATAGTTGCAACAGCGTTGTTGTGATAGCCGCCATTCCGGAGCCTGTTACCCACGCCAGTTCACTGCCTTCCATGGCAGCCAGCACTTCGGAGAGATACCTGTTGGTAGGATTCCAGTGGCGCGAGTATAGGAAACAACCTTCTCCCACACCGTGGAACGTTTTAATCATTTCCTCTTCGGTCATAAAAGTGAAAGTTGCGGAATCGGTAATAGATGGATTAACACCACCGAACTCGCCGAACTGTTCCAGCTTTTGGATGGCTGTTGCCGGGTCAAAATGCTTTTTCATTTTTTAATTTTTTTCAGGTTATATTTTTTGCAAATTTAAGTATTGATAATTTATTCTGCAATATTTTCTATGTTTGTACTCATTTTTTAAATAAAACTTATAATTTTGCAGTAATTAGCGTGATTAACTATTGATTTTATATTATTAAAGAAAGACCTGTGGCACAACATTATCAAATTGATAGTCTGGACAAACAGATTTTGGAGTTTCTTAGCACTGATGCCCGCACTTCCTTTCTGGAAATTGCCCGACAATGTCATGTTTCGGGGGCACTTATTCATCAACGAGTAGAAAAAATGCAAGATGCAGGTGTCGTTTCCGGCTCACAGTTTTGCATCGAGCCCAAAGGGGTGGGTTACAACACCACAGCTTTTGTGGGTATCCAGGTGAACCTCATCAACACCCGGACACATGAGGAAGTATTTGAAAAAATATCGCTAATCCGCGAAGTGGTCGAGTGCCATCACACCACCGGAAAATATTCCCTGTTTCTGAAAATATATTCTCATGATAATGAGCACCTGAAAAAAATTTTGGTTGAGAACATTCAGTCTATTCTCGAAGTAACGGCCACAGAAACATTCATTTCTCTGGAGGAAGGCTTCAGGCGACAGCTTCCTGCCGGCTGATAAATAACCGGTTCATTCCAGTGTCTGATACGGGATAAGTAGTCAACCCAGGGCAATAAATGAGAAAAACAGACGTTTCCTTCTTTTAGTCCGGAGGGCCTAATTTCTCGTTACTTTTTTTTGTAATTTGGCGCACTAAAAATTCTCATATGAAATTTACGGCAGAGCAAATTGCGGCAGCTTTAAACGGCGTTGTAGAAGGAAATCCAAAAGCTGAAGTTTCCACTTTATCGAAGATTGAAGAGGGTAAACCGGGTAGTCTGAGTTTTCTGGCCAATCCTGTTTACACAAAATATATTTACACAACAGAGGCCGACATCGTTATTGTAAATGAGGACTTTAAACCTGAGAAGCCGGTAATACCCACACTTATAAGAGTAAAAGATGCTTATTCTGCTTTTACAAGCTTGCTGGAAATGGTTCAGCAGGCAAAGAATAATAAGACTGGAATTTCGGAGAAAGCCAGTATTGCCGTTTCTGCAAAGCTAGGTCAAAATGTCTATATCGGCGATTTTGTGGTTATCGGGAAAAACACGATGATTGGTGACAACACAAAAGTTTATGCCAATTCATGCTTAGGCGACAACTGTAAAATTGGTAACGACACCACGCTTTATTATGGGGTAAAGGTTTATGATGAATGCCTCATCGGCGACAACTGCACGCTTCATGCCGGGGTTACCATTGGCGCGGATGGTTTTGGGTTTGCACCACAAAATGCCGGTGATTTCAAAAAGATTCCACAAATTGGAAATGTCATCATTGAAGACAATGTTGAGATTGGCACCAATACCACCATCGACCGGGCGACACTGGGATCCACCATTATAAGAAGAGGAGTTAAGCTGGATAATCTTATTCAGGTTGCTCACAACGTAGAAATTGGCGAGAACACAGTGATAGCCGCCCAGTCAGGCATTGCAGGCTCCACAAAAATTGGGAAGAATTGTATGTTTGGAGGGCAGGTGGGTATTATAGGCCATATTACTATTGCCGATGGTGTAAAGGTGCAGGCACAGTCAGGAATTGGAAAAAGTATTAAAAAACCGGGGAGTGCATGGGAAGGTTCTCCCGCCTTTCATCTGCCTGATTTTTTACGTTCTTACGTGAATTTTAAGAATTTTAATCGTATTACCGACCGTATCGTCAAGCTTGAGCAACGCATGAAGGAGAAGGATTAAGGCACAATAATCTCCATATTGTCAGCCTATACTCTTTTGGCTTGTTCATCTTTACAAGAAAAAAGCCGGAGCAAATAAAAAAAATACTAATTTTGCACGAAATTATTTAACAATAACATAACTTAGTTTTAATGACTGAAAGGCAAACAACCCTGGAAATCCCTGTTTCCATAGAGGGGCAGGGTCTTCATACAGGGACAATGGGAACGATGGTTTTTTACCCTGCTCCCGCAAATCACGGAATTAAATTTAAAAGAATCGATTTGGAAGGCCAGCCCGTAATTGATGCACTCATTGAAAATGTTATCAGCACCGACCGCGGAACTTGTATTGGTATTAATGGAGCCAAAGTTTATACCATCGAACATGTGATGGCTGCTCTCAGAGGTATGAATGTGGATAACGTACTGGTAGAAATTGATATGGAAGAGATCCCCATCAAGGATGGTTCGGCCAGATCTTTTGTAGAAGCAATTGAAAAGGCCGGTATAAGAGAACTAGATGCCGAACGAGAATACATTGAAATAAAAGAGAATATCAGCTTGGAGATTCCGGAGAAAAAGACCAGAATTGAAATCCGCCCTTCCAAGCGTTTTTCATTGAATGTAACCATCGACTTTGAATCCAGGGTACTGGGAGAACAAACCGCTATCATGGACGACATTCGGGAATTTCCGGTGAAAATATCTCCCTGCCGTACTTTTGTTTTTCTTCACGAACTGGAATTCCTGTTGAAAAATAATCTAATCAAAGGTGGCGATCTGAACAATGCCATTGTTTTTGTCAACCATCAGTTACCACAGGAAGAGATGAACTATCTCGCCGACCTCTTCAACAAACCACGGGTAAAAGTAAATGGTAACGGAATCCTCAACAATTTGTCGCTTTACTTTGACAATGAACCAGCCCGACACAAATTGCTTGATATGATTGGCGACTTATTCCTGCTGGGAAAGCCCATCAAAGGACATATTACAGCCTATCGCCCTGGCCATCACGCTAATACCGAGTTTGCCAGAATTATATCAGATAAAATTAGCGTCTTAGCCAATGATTAAAGAACCGCCTTTCGATATTTATGCAGAACCGGTATATGACATCAACCGGATAAAAAAGATACTCCCACACCGCGCACCATTTTTACTGGTAGATAAGATTCTGGAAATCTCGGAACACCATATTGTAGGCCTCAAGAACGTTACCATGAACGAACCTTTTTTTATGGGACACTTTCCTAATGAGCCGATTATGCCCGGGGTACTCCAAATAGAAGCCATGGCACAGACAGGAGGTATCTTTGTCCTACACGGCATCTCAGACCCCGAAAAATATTCGACCTACTTTTTGAAAATAAATAATGTTCGTTTCCGTTACAAAGTAACTCCCGGCGATACGCTTATTTTTTCGCTGGAGCTTGCAGCACCGATAAAAAGAGGCATCTGTGATATGCGAGGAAAAGTTTTTGTCGGCAACAAGCTTGTTATGCAAGGCGATTTGATTGCTCAGATCGTTAAAAACAAATAAGAGATGAATCAACCGTTAGCCTACGTACATCCTCAGGCAAAAATAGCTCCTAATGTAGTTATTGAACCTTTTGTGAATATTGAGAAAAATGTGGAAATAGGGGAAGGCACATGGATTGGCTCCAATGTTACCATTATGGAAGGTGCCCGTATCGGAAAGAACTGTAAAGTATTTCCCGGAGCAGTTATTGCAGCTATTCCTCAGGATTTAAAATTTTCAGGCGAGGAGACATTAGTCAAAATTGGCGATAATGTGGTTATCAGGGAATTTGTAACCATCAACAGAGGCACCAAAGCCAACTGGGAAACAGTGGTTGGAAACAACTGTCTGTTAATGGCGTATGTTCATATTGCACACGATTGTATTCTGGGCAACAGTGCTATTCTGGCCAACGCCTGTAACCTGGCGGGGCACATAGAAATTGACGACTTTGCCATTATTGGTGGCATGTCAGCTATTCATCAATTTGTACACATTGGGAAATACAGCATGGTGGGTGGAGGCAGCATGGTAAGCAAAGATGTTCCCCCGTTTACCAAAGCAGGTAGGAATCCCATTTCTTTTGTAGGTGTAAACTCAATAGGACTCAGACGCAGAGGATATTCCAATAAACAGATTAACTTCATCCACGACGTTTACCGTAACCTCTATCTAAGAGGCCGTAATATCTCTCAGGCCACAGATTATATTGAGGCCAATATGCCCATCAATAAAGACAGGGATGAGATACTCAGTTTCATCAGTAATTCCCAGCGGGGTATCATGCGGGGATACCGCCGGATAAAAGACTAATTTTAAAATACAGAAAAAGATATTATGGCAACAACAGCAGATTTCAGAAACGGCTTGTGCATTGAATTTAACGGAGACCTATGGACTATTGTTGAGTTTCAGCATGTTAAGCCGGGAAAAGGCCCGGCATTCGTCCGTACCAAATTAAAAAATGTAAAAACAGGACGCGTTTTGCCTAACACTTTTACCTCCGGGGTAAAAATCAACGTACAGCGTATCGAAAAGAGAAACTACCAATATCTCTATAACGATGGCGACCAGTTTCATTTTATGAATACCGAAGATTACGAACAAACATTTCTGGACAAGGCAATGATTCCTGCTCCCGACCTGTTAAAAGAAGGAGAATTGGTAACCATAGCATTTCATACGGAAACGGACTCCCCTATTGCCTGCGAAATTCCTACTTATGTTGCTCTTGAAGTGGCTTACACCGAGCCGGGAGAACGGGGAAATACAGCTACCAATACTTTTAAAGATGCTAAAATGGAAACAGGTGCTATCGTTAAGGTGCCGCTTTTTATCAATATTGGCGACAAAATAAAAGTGGATACCCGTAGTTATGAATATTCGGAACGTGTCAAAGGATAAATCCTTACCCATTTAATAAAGAAACCGGAGCCAAGATGTTCCGGTTTTTTTTCATACCTTTAACTTTTTGCGGGAGTGATACACATCAATGGCAACCAGAATAGCCAGAAAGCCCCATACCGGTACCGAGAGTTTGTCCGTATCCAGAAAGTTATTCAAAAAACCATGTGCAAAGTAGGTGACTAGTCCCAATGTTATTGCCAGGCTCATAACCCTGACTTCCTTATCTTCTGCACGATGATAAAGCATCAACCCCAAATAAACGGCATAACCGAAAAGAGCCAAAACGGAGAGTAAGCCCAAAGCCCCCTCTTCCGATAGCGGCCCCAGATATTCGCTGTGAGCTGTTCCACGGTCACCGAAATTGGTGGAGATTACCGTACGCTCGCTGGCAAGCTGAAAAGGTGCATAAACAAACTGATAGGTACCAGGCCCCCACCCTAGCCATGGGCGTTGTTTAAACATACGGAACGCCGAAGCCCAACGGTTGAGACGCTCCAGATTGGATGCATCCGAAGAGACGTTAGTCATTGATTGAAGATGCTGCTCCATGTTGGTGGAAGAATTCTGTCGGTTTTTTTCCATACGGTCCATTATGGGTTGATAAAACACAAAACCCATTGCCACGAGCACAACAGTCCCCACCATCACCCAACGGAAATGAATACGAAGCAAAACCAGCAGCAATACAATACCTGCTACGCCAATACCCAACCAGGCTGCCCGCGTGTACGAAAAAATAACAGCAACTATGTACAAGGCAAGAAACGGCAAGGTTAGCAACTTTTTGTAAAATGAGAGCCCCGGATAAAAAAGATAACCCGCCAGAACAGGCAGATACAATGCCAGTGCGGCACCATAAGCAGTATGGTCGTTATAAAAAGGTGACATTACCCAGTGTCCCGATTCTTCATCGAAACCATGGGCAGCGTGGCGTATAAGGGTGTAAACGATAACGCCACTGAGCGCCACAATGTATAGCCACAAAAACCGATGGATATTTTTTTTGTTCCGAAACATGGGAATAGCTACAAAATAAAACGGAACCACAAACCAAACCCGTGACAAAAGATGTTTAAAAGATACCAGTGGCAAATGGCTTGTAATAGAGGTTACCAACATCCATAGAAGGCTAAAATATATTAGGTAGGACAACGGATGCCGGGCAACACGACGGTTATAGTTTCGCTCCATAAGCAGGTTTCCCAAAAAAACAATCACCACACCAAACATCAACGGTTCGGTGGGTATTGACAACGTTGCACCAATACGAGGATCCTGAAAATTTATGGCGAGAGGCGTGAAAAAAGTAATAAAAAGAAGAACCTTATCAAGCGAGACTACATAATAGTAAGCGACAATAAGTACCAATGGTAAAACAAAAAACCACAAGGTTTCTTTTTTTAACATAAAATGAAAACTCGCACTTAAAAACAAAGCGACAAGCAGGTATAGGACTATAATATTCTTCGTTTTAGCCGAAAAATGCATGGCCTGAAATTAATTTTCTGTGCTATTCTTTCTTTCCAAAAAAGAGATCACAATTAGTGAGAGTGTAAAGACAGACAGAACAGATACGAACACAATCAACCAGCGTACCGGATAAGTTTTCTTGTCAGACACAAAGGGATAGGTAACAACATTAGTATAAGTAACATTGGAAATGACATGCCTGTATTCGACCTCGTAGCTCAGTTTTACCTGAACATAAGCGGCAGCTTCTTTCTTAAGCATTTTGACAAGCTGTACCAACTCACCACCATATTTCCCCATATTTTGTGCCAGTCTTTTCGCCTCTTTAGTGTTTACTACCTCTGGGCTCCCCTCAATATTATGCAGATAGGCCATCATGATCTGTTGTGACTGGTAATCATACTCAAAAATACCCTTTTGTGTTCCCAACTCTCTCAAACGATTTTTTAGCGAATCCATAGCAGCCCGCTCACGACTTAACTGACCGGCATAGGCATTAACCAGTTCTCCAAATTTTTCTTTTTGCATGTGCCGTACTTTTTCATTGTAAAAATGTAACACAGCATTAACCATAAGCATGGCCGTATCCGGATTTCTATCTAGTACTTCAACCTCCACAGCTTCGTAGCTGGTTTTGCTAATATTGACATTTTCGCCATAGCGCCTCAGGAGTTCCGTTCTGGCATATTTATAGTTCGCATCAATCTCATAATGATTTAGCAAATCAAATTTATTAATAACACTATCAGTAATGTCCTGAGAATTAAATATTTGTATCATCTGCTCTGTCGTACTCTCTTTGGAATAGGCTTTAATATTATAGGGATAAACAACAGCATACGATTTATAAAGTGGAGTCATAAACCGAGGTCCTGAAAGAAGAGTTGCCAGACCAGCAGTAACCATAACAATAACAAGGAGATGATATTTCCACTTCATTAAAAGTTTCAAGCTCGCTCTGCTATCAAATTTATATTCCATGTTCCACAATTTTTAGTAATGATTTTTCTGAAGTCAATTTGTTTGTTCTCACATAATTGATATTACTACCATAAGAAACTTTGATAAAAACAATATATTACCTGAAAGAGCAGTTGTTTCTATTTTCCTTTTTCACAACTATTTATGCTCATTTCAAAAATCAAAAATATAAAAATAAACGGGGTAACGGAAAGAAAAAAAAATTGTTTCACGTAAAAGTGTATAAGGACGCTCTTAATTACTTTCGTTGCCTTTACTCGTGAGGATGGAAATAAACTGCCTGACATCCAGTGTTTTTATCACAATACCAAGAAGCAACCCAAGGCCCGTAAGTAATACAAACCGAACCTCCCACGAGCCAATGTGGAGTTGCTGCAAAATAGAGGCCATTAGGAATGTACCGGCAAATAACAAAAGTAGCCGAAACCACATACCAAACCGATTTTTCAGATGTAAGACCGCGAAGGCAAAAACTACTTGTAGTAACGCCGTAAACAGCTGAGTTGCCAGCGTAGCCACAGCAGAACCCACAGCATGATATTTTGGAATCAGTATCCAGTTTAAGCTAAAGTTGAGCAGCAATCCAAACAGGGCAATGATGTTTAATATTTTCAGACTATTATTCGCGGTAAGCAACGTGCCAAAAATATAGTTTGATGACACCCCTACAAAACTCCACATCAGAAGCTTAAAGATAAGCGTAGATTGCCCTATACGCAAAGCGAATGACATACTTGTTTCGCCTGCATGTTGCGAATACATAAGCAGCATAATGTCTTTGGCAAAAAAGTGAGTTACAACAGTCACAATGAGAGCACCACTCATAAGAATAGAGAATGATAACCTTACCAGACCATCCACAGGCTTTTTCTCTTTTAACATTTTAGAGAACAAGGGAAGAAGCAGAATAGCAAACAAATAAGCCATATTTTGGGAAGCATCAAGCAAACGGTAGGCCTGGGCATATACACCTGCCTGCTGAGAGCCTAGCGTATGAGGTAACAGACGTTCAATCATCACACTATCCATACGCGAATAGAAGCTCATGATCAGTACGAGCAAAGCAAAAGGCAGGCTCCTGCTAAGAATCATTTTAAAAAATGAAAAGTCCCAGTGCAACCTTAACTTTCCCGACTTTCGCAGTACAATCATTAGGGCAAAACTGGCTGTAAGAAAATATGCCAGCGACTGAGCATAGACAAACCACTCTATGGAAAAACGGTGACCAAACACTCCTGTCCACAACAAAATACCAACAAAGAGAATCATCAGCAGCCGGTCCATTATGGAAATTACACTGTCGGTTGAGAAAAGTAAAAGCCCGGAGATATTCGAACGCAGGTATAAAATAAAAGAGAGCAGAAACTGGTTGAAACCCACCCACGCCAACAGATAAAGCTGATGTCCCTGGTAACCGATAAGCCAGGCGACAACAAAAACAAGTATGCCGTATCCAATACCAAGCACCAGTTTCATGGTGGCCATCCCACCAAAATGCTCTTGGAGCTGTTGGTTGTTACGGGCAATGTTGCGATTATTGAAATTGGTAATTCCCAAATCGAGAAAGATGAAAAAGAGATAGGAAAAATTGAAGATGGCAAAATAAAATCCATATTCCTGCGTACCAGTCACATTCTGAACCTGACGGTCAATTTCCAAAATCCAGAAAGGTTTTACCAACAGGTTCAGAAAAAGTAAAAAAATCAGGTTCTTCAGGAATTTCTTCTGCATCACACAAAAATAAGCAATTGTAGAGAGATTTGCAGCATCTGTTTGCTATATACATCATACAACGATGCAGCAGTGTCTTAAAACATTTGGGTCATAAAGCTGCTCAAAACATGGGGAATCAGGACTATAGTTAGAACTATGCCAAAAACAGCGCCCCAGAAGTGCGCACTGTGTCCGATATTGTCGCGGCCATGTTTTTGCATATAAACCATATAAATGAGATACAAAATTCCAAAAAGCCACGATGGAATGGCAAACGGGATTGGAAACAGATAAAGACTTCCCACGGGATAAATCAAAATACTGGAAAACACAACTGCCGAAACAGCCCCCGAAGCGCCAACAGCACTATAATACACGTTGTCTTTATATTTTCCGAAATCGAAAAGCACCGAGAATAAGATACCTCCGACATAAAATAGCAAATAATAAAACATGCCTTTGATACCGTAATTCAGCTTGAAAACTCTTTCAACAAGACTTCCAAAAGAGTAAAGAACCCACATATTAATCAGCAAATGTAACCAGCCGGCATGAACCAGACCATAGGAGACAAAGCGCCACCCTTCATTCCGGTGCTTGATGTCATAAGGGCTAAACTTCAACCGCTCAAACAAAACAGAATTGCTAAACGCAAGAATAGAAACTAATACCGTGATGCCAATTATAACGAGATTCATAATATGCAGAGATATGAATGAGGCGCAAAAATAAGAAAATTACGCTTTGTTGTTTGTTGCTGTTTTCATAATTGCCACAAACTTCTCGCTCCAATTTATCAAAACACGATACGTTTAAATTTCAGGAGAATATTTTTTGTAAATTTGCACCAGCATTAAAACGAACGATGAAAAATACATGGACTTTTTTTGTTCAGGACCATTTTATTTAAACAATGCTTAATGGACTACAATCAATACAACTGGAAGCATAAAACTATTCTGATAGCTGATGATGACTCGCTGTCGCGAAAATATTTCGCCAAGGTACTGGAACATACCGGGATAAATCTTGTTTTTGTTAAAAACGGAAAGGAAGCCATCGATTATTGTTGCGACCATCCAACGGTTGACCTTGTCCTTATGGATATTAAAATGCCATTGAAAGACGGGATAACAGCTACGAAAGAGATCAAAAATAACTGCCCTGAAATTCCGATTATTATACAAACAGCCTACGCTTTTGATTATGACAAAGCCAACGCCATGGCTTCGGGATCTGACGAGTTTATCACAAAACCCATCCACCGCGAAAAACTATTTGAATTGTTGGAAAAATATCTGAACAGGTAGCTTCCCAAAATCTTCTTCTTTTATTATGGCAATGAAATAAAAAACGGCTTTGCCACTAAAGCCAGTATATCTTACTGGAAAAATATAATTA
>CAYYOW010000070.1:0-2038 GCA_964473395.1 uncultured Lentimicrobiaceae bacterium
ATTGAAAGTTTTTAAAACACAAAGGTACATTCTGTTTTCCGAATAGCCATAAAATAGGGCAGATAATATTTTAGATACTACATCAAGACTTCAGACATGGACGCCTGAAGCGGTTAGAATAATAAAATCTGAAGTCTTCGGGAGCAATTTTTCACTCAGCAATTCCCTTTTGGAAAGCAACATTGAAAAAATAGTCCGTTTATTACTTGCCCTTTTCATCAAAATCCATTATTTTTGATGCAGATGAATTTGAAATGTGATTTCCCCGGCAGGTGATTACTCAGAATAAATATTCTTTTTACCGGAAACAGCAATTCAAAATATTTTTTTTTCAAAAATAGAATATGAATCAGGACAAAGGCAGCAAAAAGAATTCCTTGGCTTCCAAAAGGGGTAACAGTACTATGAAGTCAGCCGTAATAACTCCTTTAGATTACAAAACGCTGTATGAGCAGGAAGTAGTTAAAAACCGGAACTTGTACCATTCCCTGTTTCGGAATCAAAAAACCATCATAATGATGGTAGATATTTCTACCATGCGTATTGTGGATGCCAACCAGGCTGCTGTTGTGTTTTATGGTTATCCATACGAGGTACTCACCAATATGTATGCTTATCAATTAACAACTTTCCCGAAAGAAAAGCTCGCTAATAGAATTCAGCAGGCATCCAATCAGGAACAAATTCCTTTTTACGGACAGCATATACTCGCAAATATGGAAGTAAGGGATGTTGAAGTCCGTAACGGGAAGATAAACTATGAAGGCCGGGAGCTGCTTTTTGTAACTGTTTATGATATTACCGAGCAGGTAAAAGCAAAGGATACTCTGGAGAGAAGCGAGGAAAAATTTAGAAAAATTTTTATGACAACCCCCGATGCAGTTTCCATCAGCCGCATTGAAGGCGGAAAATATATTGAAATAAACGAAGGTTTTACAGACATTACAGGTTACACTCCTGAAGAAGTAGAAGGAAAGACATCCTCCGAAATTGATATTTGGGTTGATAAAAAAGACAGAAAGCAATTGGTTGAAATACTGGAAGAAAAGGGTGCTGTAAAAAACTTCGCGGCACGGTTCAGAATGAAGGGTGGTAATATTATACATGGCTTAATGTCTGCCAACATTATTAACATCAATGGGTTACCACATATCCTGTCCATTACCCGGAATATTGAAGAGTTTATAAAAACGAATGAAGCCTTACGGCAGAGCGAAATAAAGTTCAGAAAAGCATTTAAAATTTCACCTGATTCCATTAACATTAACCGGTTAGAAGATGGTATGTACGTGGACATCAACGAAGGTTTTACAGCTATTACAGGTTATACACCCGAAGATGTAGAAGGTAAAACATCCATTGAAATTGATATTTGGGTTAACAAAAAGGACAGAGAGCACCTGGTTAAAACATTAAAGAAAAAAGGTGTCGTAAAGAATTTCGCAGCCCGATTCAGGATGAAAAACGGTAACATTATTCATGGTTTAATGTCTGCCAACTTTATTGATATTAATGGGATACCGCATATCTTAACTGTTACCCGGAATATAGAAGATTATGTGAAGACAAATGAAGCTTTCCAGCAGTCCGAACAACGTTACAAAACGTTGTTTCACTTGTTGCCTGCCGGCCTTATGCTAATAGATGATGCGGGAACCATATTGGACGCAAACCCCACCTATTGCAAAAATATTGGCTACAAGGCAGAGGATATTATCGGAGAAAAGATCTGGAAAGTCGTGAATAATCCTTTACAGGAGAAAAAAGAACACATCCTGAGCTACATTCCATCCATTCCCGAGAATAAAATCGTAGAAAAGGAAGTTGTAAATTTCTGCAAAAACGGAGAGCCCCTCTACCTTCATCTTTACGAAACCCGCATCCTCCTCGAAAACAACCAACCGGCCGTTCTGTCTATCTCTATGGACGTTACACGGGAAAAATATACCCGTGAAGAGCTGGCAAGGAATACGCAACGTTTAAAAGAAGCACAAGATATTGGCAGGCTGGGAAGCTGGGAACTGGACTGGAAAGCCAG
>CAYYOW010000070.1:2138-12814 GCA_964473395.1 uncultured Lentimicrobiaceae bacterium
GCTAAAGAAAAAGCAACAGGATTTGTCTAAGCTACTGAATGATATGCAGATGATTCAGCAGAAATTGCGTAATACGAATAGCGCTTTACAAAATCTGAACCACGAACTGGAAGCTTTTTCCTATTCCGTATCACACGACCTGAAAGCGCCTTTGCGGGCGATTCACGGGTTCACCACCATTTTAAAAGAAGAATACTATCAGAGCCTTGATCAGGAAGGAAAAATGCTGGCTGATGATATTCTCATGGAAACAGGCCGTATGGCAGAGATTATCGATGCCCTGTTACAGCTTTCGCGTACCGGACGTAAGAACCTGAACTTTGTCGAATTTGATTTGACGCCTCTTGCAAGATCTATTTTTATTGAGCAAGAAAAGCAACATAACCTACCGCAAGCCAGACTTGAGATACATGAACTTCCACTAGTTTTTGCCGATTACAGCCTTATCAAGCAACTTATGGCTAACCTACTTTCCAATGCTTTGAAATACTCGGCAAATGAGCCATATCCCCTTGTAGAAATTGGTGTAAGCACTGATGAAAAAATCAAGGATACCATTTTTTATGTGAGAGACAACGGGGTGGGTTTTGACGAAGAATCTGCCGGGAAGATGTTCGATGCTTTTTGTCGGTTACATTCAAAAAAGGAATTTGAAGGAACGGGTATTGGTTTGGCCATTGCCAAACGTATTGTTACCCGGCACGGTGGCAAAATATGGGCTAAAAGTCAACCGGGAAACGGAGCCGTACTGTTTTTCACGTTACCGAAAACTGACAAACACGAAGAGTCATGAAAAAACGATTAACCATTCTATTACTGGAGGATAATGCCTCCGATGCCAAGTTGCTGGAAAGAGCCTTATCTAAAAGTTTTGATAATTTTAAGTTAAAAGTCATTGAAACGAGAGAAGAATACCTTACTGAGATAAAACAACCTTACGACATTATCATTTCCGATTATGCCCTGCCGGCATTCGATGGTATGGAAGCTTTACAAATCAGAAACAGAGAGAGACCGCTTCTACCATTCATCATTACTACCGGATCCACAAACGAAGCCACGGCGGTAAAATGTATGAAAGCCGGAGCCGACGACTATGTCATTAAGGAACATATTACCCGAATTGGTGAAGCGGTAAAAAGAGCCATTGCACTGAAAAAAACGGAACATGAGAAACAGCTCGCCAACTACACCGTGCGGCATCTAAACCGCATTTTAAAAGCTATCCGAAACATCAACCAGCTGATTACGCACGAAACCGACAAGCAAAAGCTGATACAACAAGCCTGTGAGATGTTTACCAGCGAGCAGAGTTATACGGCAGCCTGGATATCGTTGTTCGACGAAGAAGGTAGACTTGGAAACATCAATGCCTTTTCGGGAATAAATCCGGAAGATTTTAAACTACTGAAGAAAAGTCTGCGCAACGGGCAATGGCCACCTTGTGTGGTACAAGCTAACAAATCCAGTGGGATTGCTACGCTTGCACACAACAACAAAACCAAGAGCCAGTGTCCTCTGGGCAAAGTCCACCCCTTCAGCTTTACATTAAGTAAAATACTGGCTTATCAGGAAAAGAAATTTGGTGTTATAACCATCAGTGTTCCTCCGGATATTGTCGTGAACGAAGAAGAGAAAAACCTTTTCCACGAAGTATCTGGCGACATCTCCTATGCTTTGTTCCACATGGAAATGGAAAGAGAAAATCGCGAAACCGCACTCCGGCAAAAGGTTCTTTTTGATATTGCCCATGCTGCCGCTTCGGAAGAGGAGTTAAAGGATTTTCTTAAAAAAGTTTTTGAAATTATCGAACAAGTAGTTGATTTTGGCCATGCTTATGTAGCTTTGTATAGTGCTAAAAAGCATCTTTATTCTTTCCCTTTCCAGCGAGACAAGGAAGATGTTATCTATCCGGATTATCTGCCGGACTCAAGAAAAGGCATGATTGAATATGTTCGTCACAAAAGGAAATTGTTGGTCATAACAAAATCTCAATTTGAACAACTGGAGAAAAAAGGAGAGATAGAGAAAATAGGCCCCTCTCCGGCCGTCTGGATGGGAATACCTCTGATTAGTAAAGACAACTTTATAGGGGTCATGGCCCTCCAGCATTATAACAATCCCGATGCATTTTCGAAAAGAGACGAAGATCTTCTTAATTTTATTTCTGATCAGCTGGCCCTTTTCATCGAGAGAAAAAAAACCATTTTGAAATTGAAAGCCAGCAACGAACGGTACAAAACACTTATGCAACAAGCCGGTGACGCTATTTTCCTCTGTGATATGAATGGTAATATTGTGGAGGTTAATGAAAAAACGTTCAGTATCCTGAACTTTTCTGAGAAGGAGTTGCTACAAAAAAGAGTATCTGAACTGGCGTCATCCTCTGTTACCAGAATACAAAAGGAGGAATTATGGAATAGGCTGCTCAAGGAAAAAACTCTTGAATTTGAAACAATTTTATGCGATAAAGCCGGGAGGGAGTTTCCTGTTGAGATAAGTTCAGGGATTGTTGAAATTGGCGAAGATAATTTTGTTTTGAGCATCGCCCGTGACGTTAGTGAGCGTAAAAAGTCCGAGGAAAAAATCAGGCAACTTTCGCTGGGTGTGGAACAAAGTCCGGCTTCCATTATAATTACCAATCTGGATGGAAAAATTCAGTACGTGAACAAGAAGTTCACAGAGATAAGTGGCTATTACGCTGAAGAGGCACTGGGGCAGAATCCACGCATATTAAAATCGGGTAAAATGCCCGATAGAGTTTATAAGGAGCTTTGGTCAACCATTTTGTCAGGTAAAGAGTGGCAAGGCGAAATAATTAACCGGAGAAAAAATCAGAGTTTGTATTGGGAATTGGTTAGCATCTCACCAGTAAAAAATGAAAAAAACGAGACGACTCACTATATTGCTGTAAAAGAGGATATTACCAAGCACAAGGAGATGGAGGCCGAACTACGGAAGGCAAAGCTTAAAGCCGAAGAAAGCAATAAATTAAAGAGTGAGTTCCTTTCCAACATGTCGCATGAGATCCGCACCCCGATGAATGGGATCATTGGCTTTGCTTCATTGCTTGAGGACGATGATCTAAGCTCCGGATCAAGGAAAAATTATGTACAGATTATCCAGAACAGTACCCGGCAGCTGCTGCATATCATTGACGAGATTCTGGAAGTTTCAAAACTTCAGACTCATCAGGTGAAAAAAGTAGATCGGGAGATAAATGTCAATGAGCTGCTTATCCGGTGTTTTTCAGAATTTGACAAAGTGGCTAAAAATAAGGGCTTGTCTCTGTATGTTAAAAAAGGATTATCAGATAAAGCTGCTCACATTTACGTAGATGGGGAGAAATTGCATAAAGTAATGGATAATTTGCTGGAGAACGCTCTAAAGTTTACCCAGCAGGGATATGTTGAAATGGGATATACCCATAATGAGGATAAGTTGGAGTTTTACGTCAAAGATACCGGCATTGGTATTGGCTCCGAAGCAAGGGAACTTATTTTTGAGCAGTTTTCGCAGGAAGATAAAAAGCTGTCCCGAAGTGCCGGTGGACTGGGGCTCGGACTTTCCATTGTGAAAGGGAATGTTGATTTACTGAACGGTAAGATAAGGCTGGTGTCTGAAAAAGGTAAGTATTCCACGTTTTTTGTGGAGATTCCTTACCGGCCGGTTCATCCGGAATCAACTATGGTACCGGAAGAAATCGATAAACAATCGCGGGAACATGTCACTGTTTTGGTAACGGAAGACGAAGAGGTAAACTACCAGTATCTGGAAATTCTCCTGAAAAAATACCAATTTGACATGCGGGTTATACATGCCATCAATGGGAAAGAGGCAGTGTCGCTTTGTGCCAAATACCCGGAAATAAATTTGGTACTTATGGATCTTAAAATGCCAGGAATGGGCGGACTTGAAGCCACCCGCCTGATAAAAAAACAAAAACCAGATTTAACGATAATTGCCCAAACGGCATATACGGCACTGGAAAATCAGGAAGAAGCTCAAAAAGTCGGCTGTACAGCATTTCTGCGTAAGCCAACTAGAAAGGTGGATCTTTTTAAAGTTCTGGACAAGTATCTGAAGAAACCTGAATAGCACTCTGATGGGACTATTAACTATAATAGTCAGTGTACTATCCCATGTAAACTTTCCTGATCAGACAGAGAGAGAAAATGGTTAAAACATCCGAAGCGGGAACAAATTCTGACGTATCCGCCGGAAGCCAAACCCATCTCCACCATGGGGGCATCACAAATCCGGCAAACTTCCCGGGTAAGCAATTCGGTATGGCAATATGGGCAGCAGAAACCCACAATTTCGCCCCGCGTCACGGGTATATCCTTTTGGTGTTCAAAACATTCGAACACCGCGCAAAGATGAACCGTTCCCCTATCATTTTCTTCCGACCGAATATTTAAATAAACACTGGGAAGCCCACTGATTTCCACCTCTTCATCCATAAGTGAATGGTGACAAAAAGGACAAACAGCATCAAGACCAACCTGCTTCTTCATTATTACCGAATTTTTAACTTTTTGGATTAAACGGACTGCTAAATTAATAATAATCTTTCCGGATGTAACACCGAACAGCCAATATTAAAAGAGTTTAAATAACAAAAGTGAAGTTGGATGTGCCTGGAGTTAGAGGTGCCTGAAGTTAGAAACGGCAAAACCCGGAAATGACGAAAGTATTTAATGCCTCTAAAAAAGCTACTCTTTCTTATGAAGAGGCTTACAAGAAATGTCCAAGTCGAGATGAGTGAAATCTGAGAATCAGGAGTTTGCCAATCATAAATGCCTGATATAAAGATAAGCTCAACAAAGAGATTGGCGTTTTCTTATAGCCACTAATTAAGGACAATATCTTCTGCCATAAAATGAGCCTGTTTTATTCTGTCGGCCATGCCAATACCATCGCGGATGCTTCCACCAAGATATAGCCCCTTGTGTTGCAGCTCGATAGCGGCAATGGCACGAAAGCGTGCTTCCGTATCAGTACCATATTGGGCAATAGCACGCCTGTGCATGGAGAACTGAAACAGATCCGGTTCCATATCTTTCACCCCCATTGTTATCTCCAGTTCTTTTTTTATCAATTGGAATAGTTCATCGCCTTTCAAGTCTGCCAGTTCGGGTTTACGCATTCCGCCAACAAAAGTCGTCAATAGCGCACCACCTTCGGGGGCTCTGTTTTTAAACTGGCTTGACATAAACAAAACTCCAAGGATATTCCTCTTTTCCTTAAAAGGAATTAATCCGCCAAAGGCATCCAGCGAGATACCTTTCCATTTTTTATATCCAATAGCCACTTCGGTCACCTTCGCATATTTCAGGCTTACAATGGGAGCCCAATGTTTCATTTCCACAAATGGAAACAGTTGCGGCAATCCATCGCCGTTGATGGTACTTACCAAATGAGTAAAATCTTCCTGTCGGTTTTTAAAATGGACACGATAATTCTGCGCTGTTCTTTCAACAAAAACAGCATCACATTCCAGCTCGATGTTTTCCAATCCTACTATTTCGGTCAGGGTTTCGGTGAGCCTTTGTAATCCACCTTCCATGGAGAAAATTTCACGAGTTACCTTTTTTTCTGATAAACTTTTCTTTTCCCGCTTCTTTTTGATGGCACCCCCAATAAAACTTCCGTAATCCTGCTCCAGCTGATAAAGCTTGGGAAGAGCATATTTGGGAACGATATAAGCCGGGTCGCCGGCATAAATCCCAAGAATAAACGGGTCGATAGCATAATCCAGAAAACTTTGTCCCATTCTTCGAATGACAAGCCGGGAAAGGGTTTCGTTTGGGTCGGTTCCCTTTTTCCGGAAAGGTTCTCCCACCAGCCGCAGCTTATCTTTCATACTAAAAAGGGGGGTGGTGATGCCCCCTACAATGCCGGAAGGTAGCGCGTGCCACTGCTCACCTTTCCATATCAGCCGTTTGGCAGAAGAGGCATCGGCAATTTCCAACTTGCAACGGTTTCCCATATCCTCAAAAAATTCAACGGTTTCCACATTAGCCAGAACACCACTGTTGGGACCTCGTTCGTAAACAAAACCATCCATCTCGCAGGTTTCAATCACCCCACCAATATGTGTAGTTTTTTCAAAAATTCTGAAAGTAATGCCGGCTTTTTTCAAGTAATAAGCGGTGACCAACCCTGTGATGCCGGCACCTATGATAGCTACCTTTTTCTCTTTCATTCTTTTTTTGGTTTTGATTTCTTTCCCCCTGTAAAGCGAAAAGGCAAAGGTACAAAAACAACAACCATTTTATCTATTAACCTGAGTTCGATATAAGATTTATCGCACAAAAAGCCGATAGCACTTCATAAATTTGAGTTGTCTTTGAACTAATTATCTGAAACTGTGAGCAAAGCTTATGTCGAGCTCAGGTTATTAAGCCTATATTATTATATTTGCAAGGAATACAATTCAAATGTTTTGAAGATGACCTGTTCTTTTTTAATGTAAAACAGAAAACCGATAATGTCATTTAACGAAATTGTAACCCAGTCCATCACTATTCTAATAGCCATGATTTTGCTGGGCATGGTACTGAGAATTGCGGGAATTCTAAAGGAAGAGCATTCAAAAATTTTCGCTAACGTCATCCTTAACTTCACCCTTCCGGCATTGATATTCAGCTCATTATCATTGAGCCATTTTAAACCGGAACATCTGACTCTGGCACTGGTGATGATAGCAACCGAAATCGCAGCAGCTGCCATAGCCCTCGGCCTGGGTTTGGTGCTAAAACTTTCCAGGCCAAGACTCGGCGCTTTAATTTTGGCTTCCACCTTTGGGAGTTCGGGTTTTTTAGGCTACGCCATGATAAAAATAATCTACCCGAACAACATAAATGCGCTGTCGGATGCCGCCATTGTAAGCGAATTTGGTGTTGCTCTGGTGCTGTTCACCTTCGGTGTTTTTATTGCCATGTATTTCGGCAAAAACAACATGGGATTTAAAGAAATCAAAAAAGAGATTATCAAGTTCTTCTATTCTCCGCTGTTTATCAGCCTGATACTCGGTATTATCGTTTCTGTTCTCGGTTTTTCACAGAAAACCATAGTATCAGGCACGCTTTATAAGATGTTACACATTATTGCTTCGGCCAATACAGTGTTGGTTACCTTAACCATAGGCGTCATGCTGCATTTCAGAGATTTCAGGAAAGTATGGAGTATCGTGTTGCTGGCTATTCTGATAAAGCTCATTTTCCAGCCTCTGTTTTCCAGTATGCAGGCCACAGTCATGAACTTTCCACCCTTGTGGAATAAGATTGTCGTCATAGAAGCCTCCATGCCTACAGCCACCATGACCGCCATTTTTGCCAAGCAATACGGTTGCGACTCTGAGCTCACCACCATTTTGATCTTCGCGACATTTATCTCCTCTTTTTTCACTATGGTGATGATGTTGTGGCTGGTATAGTTTTTTCAGGCCGGGCCTTGGATAAGCCACCCTGGCTTGTGCCACCGGAAACAGATGTAATTTCAAGGCCGGATAAATGTTGATTTGTAAATTTTATTTGGTCTGTTTGGTTTTTCTATTAGTTTTTAGCTAAATTTGTCTATCCTTTAACCATTTAACCGCTTTTAGCCACAAAAAAACGTTGCGTTAATTTTATTAGTGAGGAGTCGAACTTATGACAGAGCTGCGAATACCCAATAAAATAGAAATGCTTATCGTCCTTCAATCTTTTGTTGTTGAAAGTGCGAAAGTCTATCGACTTCCTGACAGTTTGCTGGAGCGATTAAAACTGGTTTCGGAAGAGGCTTTTTTGCATGTCATTAAGAACTCCTTCTCCCCCGGGGAGTCATCACGTATCCGGATCACCACAAAAGTCAATAACCTTTATTTTAAACTCTCTTTTTTTGATAAGGGGTTACCTTTTGACAGCACTCTGGCAAAAGAGTACCACCCGGAAGCCGATATCAACACGTTGGACACGGAAGGAATGGAGCTATTTTTGATAAAGCAGTTCGTGGATCATGTGGAATGGATCAACCATGGCTATAAAGGAAAGGAGTTCCGGCTTTCGTTTGAGCTTCCAAAAAGGGACATTTTCTCTATTCTAAAAGGTAAAAAGGACAGAAAAGAGAAGAAAGAAGAGTCTGTTTCAAATATTAATAATGTAGAGATCAGGATATTTAAAGAAACTGATGCCATAAAAATTGCAAGAACCATCTACCGGGCATACGGATATACTTATCCCAACGAAGAGCTGTATTATCCTGGAAAAATTACAGATTTGAATAAAAGCGGCCGGCTTATCTCGGTGGTTTGTTATGATAAAAAAAGGGATGAAGTGGTCGGCCATTATGCCCTTGAGCGCCCTGCGCTCGGCAGTGTTGCAGAAAGCGGGCAGGCAGTGGTTGCCCCGGATTACAGAGGATTTCATCTCATGGCCAAAATGAGAAATATCCTGGAAGGGAAAGCCGCAGAACTCCGCCTGGAAGGGATTATGTCACAACCGGTCACCACCCACGTTTTCAGTCAGAAAGTAAATGCAAATTTCGGCTCGCTGCCGTGTGGATTCTCTTTTGGTCTGGTACCTCAAAAATTAAGTTTTAGACAAATCGACACCTCCCTCTCCCAGCGTGAGAGCTGTATGCTCTATTTCAAGCCGCTTAAGCCACGAAAAAGAACCCTCTGGTTGCCTGAGCAACACAAAGAAATAGTAGAAAAAATCTATAGTAATTTAAACATCAAGTATCAGGAAGGCAGCCAAATAGTAACCAATCCGGACGAAAAAGGAAAAGTACAGTCCAATTACTACGCCGGATGGGGATTTGGGGTCATCCAGGTAAACGAACCGGGGAAAAATAATATTTATGAGATAAAACAAGCGCTTTACAATCTTTTATTCACCCTGAAAGCGGATGTCATTTTTCTGAACATCCCACTCGAAGATGCAGACATATCAGCGTTAGTGGACATGGCTGAAAAGGAGAAGTTTTTCTTCTGCGGGATAACGCCCTCTTTTTTAAACGGAAAAGATGTTATCCGGTTTGAATATCTGAACGGTTCGATTGATTCATCAAAAATTAAAATTCTCGGAGATGAAGCCAAAGAGATATTCTCCTATATACTAAACGAAAAAGAGAAGGTATTCAAATGATAGATATTTTCAAAAACAATACCGTTTTTCTAAGGTTTTGGATAGCCACCGTTGCTTCCCAACTGGCCTCCAGAATGCACTCTTTGATACTTATATGGATTATTTACAAGTGGACAAACTCCGCACTGATTGTGGGCGTTGCCATGGTGGCCGCTTCTCTTCCGGCGGTTTTAATCGCTCCTTTTGCAGGCAGCATGGTCGACAGACATAACAAAATAGCTGTTATGATGATTGCCGACTTTTTCAGGCTGATTATCGTCTTGATTTTTGCTTATCTCTTTTATATCAACATATTAGATACAAAACTGTTAATCATTGGTACCATTGGCATTTCCTTAGCATCGGCATTTTTCAATCCGGCATCGCTTGCAGTCATTCCGTCTCTTGTCAAAGAAGATGAAATCACTCAGGCCAATGCTATCGAGCAGATAAGCGGAAGTGCCAGCTCCATTATCGGACCGCTGTTCGGCTCAGCCATTATCGCTGTTCTCGGCGTAACCAACGCCTTTATCGGCGCGGGGATTATGTTCCTTATTTCCGTGCTGTTTTTGCTTAACATAAAGGACATCAGTTACGCCATTAAAGAGGTTTCAACGCCCATTCTTGAAGACATAAAAGTCGGTATCAGGCTTGTAAAGCAGTTTGCCATCGTTCATAAAATGATTCTCAAAATGGCCATCGTCAACTTTTTCTTTTCGTCGCTCACCATTATCATTCCGGTTATGGCCAAAGCAGATGTAAAAATAATTGCCTACCTGATGAGTGCCATTGGTGCGGGAATGTTAGTAGGATCGCTGGTTCTTTCCGGCACAAAACTATCCATCAAACCCGGTACCATATTATCAGCCTCTTTTGTGGCCATTGGCGGGGCCTTTATATTTGCCGGTTTTACCCCTTTGCTGATTCCACAACTCATCGAAATGTTTGTTATCGGCTTTTCGCTCAATGTCTTTAACATTACACTCATTTCTCTTTACCAGATACGGTTACCGAGAGAATCGCTGGGCAAAATCATGTCGTTAATTATTGCTGTTTCGCTTTCGCTGCAACCTATTAGTTATGGCGTTGTGGGAGCGGTGATGGGATATGTCGGAACTTTCTACGTTTTAATCATCAGTGGACTCATCATTCTGCTCAGCGCAATTGGCGTTTACAGGCTGAAAGAGTTAAACAGCGAATAAAATATAAAATACTTAAAATCAAAGTCATGGATAAATTTGATTTGTTTGAGAATGTCAGAAAAACCGTAAAAGGATACGGCAGGTTTCTCTCGGAACACAATATCAAAGAGGTTGATCATTGGGAGGACATTCCCATCATCAACAAACAAAATTATCTTTTAACCTATCCCATAAACGAGCTTATCAGAGAAAATACTTTTGACAAATGTTTTTTGATCGGCGCTTCCAGCGGATTTTCAAAAAGCGGCAGTGTGCTGTGGCTGAAAGAGTCGTTGGATGAGGAAGACTACATCGAAAAAGTGAAAAATTTATTCATCGACAACTATTCGATAGATAAGAAAAAGACACTTGTCATTGTTTCGCT
>CAYYOW010000071.1:0-12780 GCA_964473395.1 uncultured Lentimicrobiaceae bacterium
AATAAGCCCATGAAAGGAATTATACTGGCCGGGGGATCCGGCACCCGTCTGCATCCGCTCACACTGGCGGTAAGCAAGCAGCTTATGCCGGTTTACGATAAACCCATGATTTATTATCCTTTGTCTATTCTGCTTATGGCCGGCATAAAGGATGTCCTTATTATTTCAACACCACACGACACGCCCAATTTTAAACTGTTATTAGGCGATGGTTCCCAAATCGGTTGCCGGTTTGAGTACGCTGTTCAACACGAGCCTAACGGGCTGGCACAGGCTTTTGTAATTGGAGAAAAGTTTATCGGAGATGATAATGTAGCCTTGGTCTTGGGAGACAATATTTTCTACGGCAGTGGTTTGCAACAACTGCTCATGGATAGTACAAATCCCGATGGCGGCATTGTTTTCGCTTATCACGTTAGAGATCCTGAACGCTATGGTGTTGTGGAATTTGACGATGAAATGAAAGCTCTTTCCATTGAAGAGAAACCAGAGCATCCCAAATCACATTACGCGGTTCCAGGTTTATATTTTTATGATAATTCTGTTGTTGAGGTTGCCAAAAATCTAAAACCAAGCCCCAGAGGGGAGTATGAAATTACAGATGTCAACAAGCATTATCTGAAAGCCGGTAATCTTAAAGTCGGATTGCTCAGCCGGGGAACAGCCTGGCTCGACACCGGAACATTTTCCTCGCTAACGCAGGCTTCCCAGTTTGTGGAAGTTATACAGGAACGTCAGAATCAGAAAATCGGATGTCTTGAGGAAATTGCTTATAACAAGGGGTTTATCAACGCTGAACAGCTACGTAAAATTGCCGAACCGCTTATGAAAAGCGGATATGGACAATATTTAATAAATTTATTAAACTAAAAACGCATAGGGTGTATAGTTACGACAAGTTATACGGGATTTTTTCCAGTCATTTGGAGAAGCAAAGCTTCAGCAATAACCCCAAAGAATTGTACGAGCCCATTGTATATAGCATTTCTCAGAGTGGTAAGCGACTTCGGCCTATTTTCACCCTTATGGCTTGTGACCTTTTTGATGGTGACATAGAAAAGGCGTTGCCACAGGCTCTGGCTATTGAGCTGTTACACAACTTTACATTGATTCATGATGACCTGATGGATCAGTCGCCCATCAGACACGGAAAAGAGACCGTTTTTAAAAAATGGAACCCAAAACTGGCTATCCTTTCCGGAGATGCTCTCTTCGTTTTGGCCTACAACTATACTCTTCAATCAGAGACTTATCAACTGCCCGACATCTTAAAAATATTTAACAAAACCGCGTTAGAGGCATGTGAAGGACAGCAGATGGACTTGAATTTTGAGCAACGAAAAAATGTTTCGCTGGATGATTATCTTGAGATGATACGGTTGAAAACAGCGGTGCTTTTTGGTGCAAGTTTAAAAATTGGAGCACTTATTGCCGGTGCGTCCGAAAAGAACAGACAACTCATTTACGATTTTGGTATCAACGTGGGGATGGGCTTTCAGCTGAAAGATGATTTGTTGGATTTATATGGGAATGAAGAGGTCTTTGGGAAGAGAACCGGACAAGATATTCTTGAAAACAAAAAGACCTATCTTTTCCTTAATGCACTGGCTACTGCCGATCCGAAAACCAAAGGCATCCTACTTGACTATTTTCATGAAAAGAAGCTTTCCGAAGAAGAAAAAATTCAATCTTTCAGGAAAATATTTGATGAATTGGATATTGAGAAGATGACCAATGATGCTATTTGTAGTTATCTTGACAAAGGAATGGAAAGGCTGGACAGGATTGAGCTTCCGGAAGAGCGGAAACAACCACTTAGAAATCTCGCAAAAACTACGATAAAGCGGAAGAAATAAACATTTATCCTTCCAGCTTCAACTGTAGCTCCTCCCACCGAACATAAAAGGTATCTAATTGCTCCTGGAGCCGGCTGTGTTTTTTATAAAGCGCTCCGTCTTTCATATCTTCGGTATAGCGATCCGGCTGTGAGAGCTTATCATTTACCATGGCTAAAGCCTGCTCTGTTTCTTCAATTTTTTGTTCCATCTCCTCCAGCGCTTTTCTTAATTTACGCAACCGACGCTCCTTCTCTTTTCGTTGCTGCCAGTCCTGTTTTTGTTCTTTGGCTTCTGCTTTTGTTGCTTTTGGCTTTTCAACGGCTTCCAGCTCTTTCAGCTGTTCAATATTTCTCTTGGCGAGATAGTCGTTAAGCGTCCCACGAAATTCCCTCAGCTTATGGTTTCTGAACTCAAAAAAATGCTCACTAAGCCCCTGTAAAAAGTCGCGGTCGTGCGACACCAGAATTAAGGTACCATCATATTGCAGCAAAGCATTTTTCAGAATGTCTTTAGATAGCATATCCAGGTGGTTGGTCGGTTCATCAAGTATCAGCAAATTGGAAGGGCTGAGCAGCAGCCTCGCCAGCGAAAGCCGGGCTTTTTCACCTCCTGAAAGGACACTTACCCTTTTGTTGACATCCCCGCCTTGAAACAGAAAAGCACCCAGAATGGCGTTCAGTCGTGTACGGATGTCTCCCACCGCGATATCGTCAACAGTTTCAAAGACTGTTTTTGACGGGTCAAGCATCTCCCACTGATCCTGCGCGTAGTAAGCGATTTGAACATTGTGCCCGTATTTCATCTCCCCTTCATAATCCAGTTGGCGGGCAATAATTTTTGACAAGGTGGTTTTCCCTTCTCCATTTCGACCTACAAAGACAATCTTATCGCCTTTAATCACCTGGAAATCCAACGATTGCAACACTTGCTTATCGCCGTACGATTTAGATACCTTTCTCCCTTCCAGCACAACTTTACCACTACGTGGAGCTGCCGGAAACCGGAAATGAATACCGGAGTTGTCCCGTTCGTCCACCTCCACCTTTTCCATTTTCTCCAGTTGTTTTAGCCGCGACTGCACCTGACGGGCTTTGGTTGCTTTGTAGCGAAAACGTTCAATAAAATTTTCCAGTTCCTTAATCTGCTTTTGTTGGTTAGTAAACACCGCCTGCTGCTGCTCTACCCGCTCGCTACTGAGCAGAAGATACTTGGAGTAAGGAACCTTATAGTCGTAAATTTTTCCTTTGTTGATTTCCAGCGTGCGTGTGGTAAGGCTGTCCAGAAAACTACGGTCGTGCGACACGAGTAAAACCGAACCGCGGTAAGTTTTCAGAAAATTTTCGAGCCACTGAATGGCATCAATATCCAGATGGTTGGTAGGCTCATCCAACAGCAACAGTGTCGGTTGCAGCAACAGCAGTTTGGCCAGCTCAATACGCATTTGCCATCCCAGGCTGAAACTACTCACCAGCTTTGTAAGTTCTTTTTCAAGGAAGCCAAGTCCTTTCAATACTTTTACGGCTCTCCCCTCCTGTTTATCGTCTTCGTTTAGGGCCAGCAGATGATGTATTTCCTCCAGTCTTTCATAAAGATTAACATAAACACTGCTCTCGTAGTCAGTGCGTGTGGAAAGCTGGTGCTGAATGTCATCCAGTTCTTTTTTCAGATCGTTCAGAAATGCAAAAGCCGAAAGCGCTTCTTCCAACACATTTTTGCTACTCCTAATCTGCTTTTCCTGCGGAAGATAGCCGATAGTTTCGCTCTCCGGAACAATCACTTCGCCGCCCGTAGGCTCCTGCTCACCAATCAAAATTCGTAACAACGTAGTTTTCCCTGCACCGTTTTTCCCGGCCAGCCCGATACGTTCTTTGTTTCCGATATGAAACGAAATACCTTTAAAAATCGGCTCTCCGCCGAATTCCATAATAAGATTACTAACAGCTATCAATTGAAAAATTTTTGCAAAAATATCATTTCCAGGGAAGCAAATGGGGTTGAAGAGATGAGAATAAAAATTATTTTATAGCAGGAATGGACTTTCATTTTAATTTTATGCTACCTGATATTATTGGAGAAATCTATGCAAGAAGAATTAAAGGACAGAAAAGCAAACAAAAATCCATTATTTTCCTGAAAAAACCAGCCGTTCGCCGCGGATGTTTTCATCGATTTTCCCCCGATTGTAAACAAGCTGCCCATTGACGAAAGTCATTTGAACTCGCGAATGAAATTGAGTACCTTCGAGTGGCGACCAACCGCACTTGTAAAGAATATTGGATTTGTTGACTTCCCATGGTTCGTTTCTGTCCACCAGCACCATATCGGCGGCAAAGCCCTGACGGATAAATCCCCGGTTTTCAACACGAAATAAAACCGCCGGGTTGTGACACATCTTCTCCACAACCTTTTCGATGGATATTTTCTTCTCATGAACAAATTCAAGCATAGCAGTGAGCGAGTGCTGTACCATAGGGCCGCCGGAAGGGGCTTTAAAATAAGGGCGCTGCTTTTCTTCCAGCGTATGCGGGGCATGATCAGTGGCCACCACATCGAGACGATTATCAAGCAGTGCATCAAGCAGTGCTTCGCGGTCGGATTCCGACTTTATCGCCGGATTCCATTTGACAAAATTACCCTTGGCAGGATAATCTTTGTCGGAGAACCAAAGGTGATGTACACAGACTTCTGCCGTAATTTTCTTCTCTTCCAGAGGGGTGTTATTATCGAATAATTCCATTTCGCCTGCAGTGGACAGATGCAAAATATGCAAACGTGCGTTATATTTCCGTGCCAGGGCAACAGCCTTTGCCGAGGAGAGATAACAGGCTCCTGCTGTACGTATTTTCGAATGAACAGAAGCGGTTGCTTTCATTCCCAATGCTTTATAAAATTCAGCATTGTTGTTTTGAATGGTTTCTTCATCTTCGCAATGGGTAGCTATAAGCATAGGCACCCGCGAGAAGATGGCCTCCAGTGTTTTTTCGTCATCCATCAGTATGTTTCCGGTGGAAGAACCCATAAAGACTTTCACGCCACAGACCCGTGCCGGGTCGGTTTTCAGCACTTCCTCCAGATTATCGTTGGAAGCACCGATGTAAAAGGAATAGTTGGCCAATGATTTTTTTGCAGCCAGCGTATATTTTTCTTCCAGCAACTTCTGTGTCAATGCCGGCGGGTTGGTATTGGGCATTTCCATAAAGCTGGTGACTCCGCCGGCAACTGCAGCACGGCTCTCGGTAAAAATGTCGGCTTTGTATTCCAGCCCCGGTTCCCGAAAATGGACATGGTCGTCGATAACACCAGGCAGCAACCAGAGGCCATCGGCAGCAATTACTTCCCAGTCCTTTTCGGCAGGTAAACTTTCGCCTTCCAAAACCTTTTCGATGATACCCTCTCTGACATAAATATCTCCGGTAAACTGATGCCCTTCGTTGACAACGCGGGCTTGTTTTATGATAAATTTTCCTGTCATGATGGACCTTAAAATCCTTATTGGTATTTAATGTTCTACGGGTATAACACGTGTCACATTTTCCGCAGAATTTTATTGATTAGTTATATCGTTAATTTTTATTATAACTAAATGCATACAATCTTTCAAAACGAATCTTTAGTTTATTCAAATCTTTGAGCCTTTCTATTTCTTTGCAAATTTCCGACTTGAATATTTTTTCTTTCCCTTTTGATAATTTTGAAGTATATAAATTTAAACCAACAGAATCAAAAAAATTATAGACATTAGCGCTCTTATGAAAATTATATTCCGTTGTCTTTTGATATATGTTAAATTTTTCAAAGTTATATTTTCTCATTAAGTATTTAAAACTATCCGGAGTTGGCACATACCATGGAAAATCCCAATTCTGAAATTCCTTTTCCAAATTTAACTTTGTTATTACATTTTCACAAGTTGAAATAAGTGGATGTTGAGAATTTAATAACGGAAATTGAATCCCAATACTACCGCCTGGCTTTAAACTTCTATACAACAAATCCAATGCTTTCTCTGTTTCCTTAAGCCAATGAAAAACAGAATTAGAAAATACTACATCAAACGCGTTCGCAAAATCTATTTTTATTATACTTTTCGTAATAAACTTAACATTTGAAGTATTTGTTGTTTTCAAATTTTCATTACATCTTTCTATCATGGAAGATGAACTATCAATCCCCAAAACGTAGCCTTTTTTAACAATTTCAGCTACTTTAAATGTTATATTGCCAATACCACATCCGGCATCAAGAACTTTATAATTTTCATTAAAATTTAATTGTTCAATTAATTCATTGCTAACCTTTTCTTGCAGGTCTGATATTGTTGTATATTTATTGCTATTCCAATTAAATTTCATTTGTCAAATTTTTTGTTTGTGTTTTGCCTGACTTGAGAGCATCACCACAAAACCCTTACATCTGTTTTCTCGGTTTTATTTTTCCCATCATACTGCGTTTCCTCAGGCTCATCACACCAAAAACAGCTTCACGGAAAATACTGTTGTTCATTTTGGATTCGCCGAGGGTGCGGTCGGTGAAAATTATGGGAATCTCCACCACATTAAAGCCCAACTTAATAGCCGTAAATTTCATTTCTATCTGGAAGGCATAACCCACAAATTTAACTTTGTCGAGATCAATGGTTTCCAGTACTTTTCGTCTCCAGCCCACAAAGCCGGCTGTGGTGTCACGGATACGCATTCCCGTCACAATCCTTACGTATGATGAAGCATAATAGGACATGAGTACACGTCCCATGGGCCAGTTGACCACGTTCACACCGGTAATATAACGTGAACCGATGACCACGTCAGCATCGCCTTTATGCATGCTCGAAAACAGCCGTTCCAGATCAGTGGGATTATGAGAAAAATCCGCATCCATTTCAAAGATATAGTCAAAACCGCGTTGTAATGCCCATTTGAAACCAGTAATATAAGCAGTACCCAATCCTTGTTTCCCTTCCCGCTCGAGGATGTTGAGCCTGTCGGGAAACTCTGACATAAGATGTTTTACGATAGCCGCTGTCCCATCCGGGCTATTGTCTTCCACTACAAGGATATCAAAAGGAATCTTTAAATTAAAAACCGTACGGATAATATTTTCAATATTTTCCTTCTCGTTAAATGTGGGAATGATGACAAGCCCGTTATTCATGAAATAAATTTTTTGCTAAAATAAAAGATTTAAGCCAAATAATTGGTTTGAAATTTCTTAAAAAATCCCAAAACAATAAAAACAGCTTTATGTATCTCAAATTAAAGTTCAACGGATGGATTCCAGAATATTTCATTAAAGTTCAGAATTTTATCATCCTCCACCTGAACGCCTTCGCTTAACAACAGGTCTCTCATAGTATTTTGCCCTCCAAAAGCACGTTTTCCGGTAAGCAGCCCCTGCCGGTTGACCACGCGGTGGGCAGGGATGCCATCCAAGCGATACTTGGAGCTGTTCAGCGCCCACCCTACCATACGGGCTGAGCCTTTGCTGCCAAGATATTCTGCTACAGCACCATAAGAGGTGATACGCCCGTAAGGAATCTGACGGACAACATTATACACTTTTTGGAAAAAGCCGTTTGCCTGTGACATTATTAATTGTTTTCTTGAAAAAGTTCCGGATTAAGTTTAAAAGCAAGATACTTAATATTGGTGCCATGCTCCAACCATTTCTTTTCATAAAAGGTTCGAATTTGTGTAATTTCATTATCTATTCCGGAGCTGTATATGTCTTCGCTGGATTCAAGAAGAAGATGGTTGCCATGCTCAATGACTTCCAACGTGTAGTCATACAACACCAGAGCATCTGTTTTGAGATGTATAACAGCATCAGGCTTCAAAAAGAGGGCGTACCGTTCCAGAAATCGCTGGGAGGTGAGCCGTTTGCGTTCTCTAACAGCTTTTACCTGCGGATCGGGAAAAGTAATCCACAACTCGTCCACTTCCTGACGACCAAAATAATATTCCGAGAGTTCGATACGGGTACGGACGAAGGCAACATTTTTTAGCTCTTCCTCTTGAGCGGTCTTCAATCCGCGCCACATGCGGGCACCTTTAATATCTACGCCTATAAAATTCTTTTCGGGATAACGGCGCGCCATCCCAACCGTGTATTCTCCTTTACCACAGCCCAACTCCAAAGTTAACGGATGGTTATTTTTAAAAAAGTCCTGTTTCCATTTCCCCTTCAGAAAAAAGCCGTTGACGACTTCTTCATAGCGATGTTGAAAAAGATTGGAAAAGGTAAGGTTTTCGGCAAACCGCTGAAGTTTATTTTTGCTTCCCAAACTATAAGTCTTTTTATTTTACCAAAATCCAGGCAGATGGGTTTTCGTTTTTACGGATAGAAGGTAGTTGTCTTTCGGCAAGCAGACGGTTAGCGAAAGCCTCAAAGGCAACACGATGCAATCCGTAACGTGTAACACCGGCTTCAACAGCCTTGTAGCCCTTGCTTTTCAGTGAACGAATTAACATTTGCATATTGTTCGTGTCCTTAAAAGCCCCGGCAATGATATAAAATCGCGGGCTATTAATTATACGTTTTGTCGGAATTGGTGCTGATACTATTTTTCCCGGTAGCTGTTTGGTAACGACTTTCGATGTTACCGCAGCCTCTTTTTCAGGGCTCACCGAAACGATGGCCGTATTTTTTGCTTTATTAACCACAGGTGTTGTTAAATTGGCTTTAGTCTTAGTGGTTACAGCTTCAGGTTTTTTGACTGTAGCAATTGCTTTTTTTACCATTTCGGGTGAAGTTTTTGCTTCGCTTTTTTCAAAAAGGTTTATCCACCATGAGCCAAACCGGCTACTGCTCATGCTGGCTATGGGAACCTTATCAATATTGTTAATCACATAAGCATTTGGCTGGTTATAAAAAAGAGGAATAACAGATGAATAGTTATTATAGTAAGTATTCACCAAGTCCTTGTTCATAAAGCCCCAACCCACCATCATGGCTATAATCAGCGTAACCATAAATACAAATTGTGTTTTATAGGGAGATTTTGTACGTGTGGCAATCAATTTTGCATGCTTTGGTTCGGTAGCGACAGTAGTGGGAACTGCTTTTCGGTTCTTCTTTTTGGTTTCTTTTGCAGCAGGAACTTTTTTTGCATGCCCTGAGCCGACCACTTCGCGTAGTTTTTCTTCGGCATTGGCACGGCGGATAGCCGGCGAAACAAAACCGGTGAGGCCAAAGGCATCAGCATTGTAATTAACGCTGCTGTTTTGCTCAAAAACAATTTTTTCGTTTTTGTTAAGATAGAGACTGCCGACCTTATGAAAGTTAATTCTTTTCCCAAGTTTCAGTGCATTATCACACAAATAAACAAACTTATCCACCTGTGCCTTTGCCTCTTTATAAGAGATATTTTCCTCACGGGCAATATAATTCACCAAAAGTCCATCATTGGTCTTCAGGTAAGCATTAAACATCACCTGCTTATAAGGCGGACGGAAATGATGTGTATTGGGCTGAATAGAAGCTGATTTGTCGTTGGTAAGAAAACCGCCCAATCCAGGTATGACTACGCATTCGTAATCGTACAACAAATCGCCTATGTATCTGGCTATCTTCATAATACATTGTTTTTAGTATGTGGAAGCTTGAACCTGCTAAGATAAGCACTGTTGTTATTCATTGCAAATTTTGTTAATAAGTTTTGTGAGATCCTCCGGAGTATCCACTCCAACGCCCTCATAATCAGTAATTCCTACCTTTACCACAAAGCCATTTTCCAGCCACCGGAGTTGTTCAAGTTTTTCGGTCTGTTCCAGGCTCCCGGGCAGTAACAAAACAATTTTATTCAGCACCGCTATCCGGTAAGCATAAATACCCAAATGCTTGTAAAAACCGGTTCTTCCAAGCCAGTTTTCCGGCCTTTCGCCCCGCACAAAAGGGATGGCCTGCCGGCTGAAATAAAGTGCCTGTTTCTGAACTCCGGTCACAACCTTCACAGCATTAGGATTCATCAATTGTTCCTCTTCTCTTATCGGGTGAGCAAGAGTGGCAATATCAGTCGTTTTGTCCTGAAAAAAAGCAATAAGCTGCTTGATTTGTTCAGGTTGTATCATGGGTTCATCACCCTGAATATTTATAACCACATCAAAATAGTGTCCCTGCTTTTCCAGTTTCTCCACCACTTCGTGACAGCGCGAAGTACCGTTGGCATGGTTACTACCGGTGAGCATTACATTACCACCAAAGCTTTTCACATGTCGGACAATACGGTTGTCATCGGTGGCCACCACTACCATCTCAATATCAGGGGTAGCGTTTACCTGCTCATAAACCCTTTGTACCATGGATTTTCCGCATATATCAGCCAACGGTTTTCCGGGAAACCGGGTCGAAGCATAGCGCGATGGAATGATGCCCAGGACTTTCATATCAATTTCGTAATTTAAAACAAGCCGTTGATTTCGGCATCAATTTTTTCAATAACAACACCAATGTCTTCAGGTTTTGAAAAGTCAAGCTTGTCCACATTGATAATCAATAGTTTTCCCTGTTTGTATTTGGAAATCCATGCCTCATACCGCTCGTTGAGCAGCTTCAGATAGTCGAGCCGTATAGACTCTTCATACTCCCTGCCCCGTTTCTGAATTTGATCCACAAGAGTCGGGACAGAAGCCCGGAGATAAATCAATAAATCGGGTGGCTGGATAAATGAACTCATCAACTCGAAAAGCGAGCTGTAATTTTCAAAATCGCGAGTTGACATAAGGTTCATATCATGCAGATTTGGAGCAAAAATATAAGCATCCTCATAGATACTACGATCCTGAATCACCTTTTTGTTACCCCGTCTTATCTCTACTACCTGCCGGAAACGGCTGTTTAGAAAATAAACCTGAAGGTTAAAGGACCATCGTTGCATGTCGTCATAAAAACTTTGCAGGTATGGATTGTGTTCTACATCTTCGTAATGGGCTTTCCAGCCATAATGTTTCGATAAGATTTTCGTCAGGGTTGTTTTTCCCGATCCTATATTTCCGGCAATAGCAATGTGCATTATATTATTGATTTAAAAATTAAAATTCTTTTTTGATATACTACTGTTCTCCAGTATTTCATCCACAAAGTTCCGGCTGTTGTGCAAACGGGGAATTTTGTGCTGGCCACCCAGTTTGTTGTTTCGTTTCATCCAGGCATAAAACGCACCTTTTTTCATCGATTTTATCAACGGCGGTTTCAACACCATATCATGATATCTTTTGGCCTCGTAATCCGAATTTAGTGCTTTGAGTGCATTATCAAAAAGTTCTGCAAAAAAGTCAAAGTTATCCGGTATTTTCTCAAACTCAATCAACCACTCATGTCGAATATCATCAGCTACATACAAAGGAGCTGCCGTATAATCCCTTATGGCTGCGCCGGTTTTGGAGCAAGCTGTGGCAAGGGCTTTTTCCGCATTGTCCACCATCAACTCTTCACCCACAGCATTAATAAAGTTCCTGGTGCGCCCCGTAATCTGTATCCTGTATGGCTGCAACGAAGTAAACCGGATGGTATCGCCAATCATGTATCGCCAAAGGCCTGAATTGGTGGTAATTATTATGGCATAACTGGTATTTAGCTGAACCTCATCCAACCCCAGCGATTCCGGAAACGCCAGCCCCACCTGACTCATAGGTACAAACTCGTAAAAAATACCATAGTCAAGCATCAGCAGCATGTCGTTGGCGCCACTCCTGTCCTGAATACCAAAAAAGCCTTCAGAAGCATTGTATGTTTCAAAATAGCGCATATTGTCGTTGGGAATCAATGCGGCAAACTGTTCACGGTAAGGCTCAAAGCTGACACCACCGTGAAAAAAGACTTCCAAATCAGGCCACACCTCCGGGATTGTTTCTTTTCCAGCCAACTCAAGTACTTTTCGCATCAAAACAAGTGTCCATGACGGAACTCCCGAAAGGCTTGTAACATTGTGATCCTGCGTTGCTTCGGCCATGAGTTGCAACTTACTTTCCCATTCATCCATAAGGGTAATAGCCAGCGAAGGCGTTCGCATAATCTGCGCCCAGTAAGGCATATTATGAATCAAAATTGCCGACAGGTCGCCCTCATAATAGGATTGGTTGTTCACCTCCTGAATGTTCTGGCTTCCACCCATGAGTAGTCCTTTTCCCTGAAAAATAGCAGAATCAGGATGGTTGTTCAGATAAAGCGTAAGCACATCTTTGCCCGCCTTAAAATGGCACTCCTCAATGGTGGACTGGCTGATGGGAATAAATTTGCTTTTGTTGTCAGTAGTGCCCGATGATTTGGCAAACCATTTTATATCTTCCGGCCACAGCAAATTTTTTTCGCCGCGCCGCATCCTATTTATCAGAGGCTGGATATCTTCATATTTACTTACCGGTACCCGTTGCCTGAAAACTTCCGGACTATTGATACTCGCGTAATCGTATTTTTTACCCCATTCGGTTGTAGCACCAGTTGTTATCAGCTTCTCAAACCAGTCGTGCTGTACCTCAATAGGAAATTTCAGAAAGAGATCAATCTGATGCATCCTCTTTTTAATCAACCAGGTGAGTACCGAATCTATAATTGCCATGTGCTTTTTGAATAGGGGATTAAAAGAACCCAAATTTAAAAAAAATTTGCAAACATTCGAGACAGAAATACCATCTATTGAAATAATACTTTGAATCTTGCGCATTATATGAATTTCCCGGCAACACTTTTCCGGGGGTTACACTAAAATAAAAAACAGGCTAATTATTAACCTGAGCTCGACATAAACTTTGCTCACAGTTTCAGATAATTAGTCCATAGACGACTCAAATTTGTGAAGTACTATCGGGATAGTTCGAATAAATTTGAGGAAGTATATGGGCTAATTATCGAAATTTACTAGTGGAAAAGCCAATAGCACACCATCTTTGCACTAAAAACCTCTTGTAATAGCCCGCTATAACTTCGTGATTTTTAGCAACAAATCTGG
>CAYYOW010000072.1:0-12670 GCA_964473395.1 uncultured Lentimicrobiaceae bacterium
AATATTGAAATAGACAGGTTTAATTAGAAATTGTTTGAAGTTGGCCGCAACTACACCTCCTTAGCCGCATTATAACCAAGCACTAATGAATGTGATTGTCCACAATGCCATGAAACAGGATGTCTATCAATGTTTTCAGTTTTGACGCGATGGCTTTGTAACTGTTCTTTGCGAAAAAGGGAATCTCCGGTACTTTCATGCTCAGGACAATGGTTACGACCATTCCCACATCTTTATGTGCAATACCAAATATTTCGGTTTGAAACGAGAGATTTAAGAAACCTTACCGTTTCCACCCCTATTTATTCAAATACAGGGAAAAGTGTGGATGGAGTTGTAAACACGAATAAGAGAGATAAAAAAGGAACCCTCTTAGGGCAGGAATCTACTTCACCATCCCCGTAAAGCCCATGAAAGCCAGAGCCAGAATCCCTGCGGTAACGAGTGCTATGGGAACACCGCGCATGCCTTTGGGGACTTCCATAATTTCAAGATGCTCGCGGATGCCCGCAAAAATCACCAGCGCCATGGTATAGCCGACGGCGGTGGCCATAGCAAAGACAACACCCTGCATCAAATCAAAATGTTTTTGAACGGTTAAAATGGCCACACCAAGGACAGCACAGTTGGTTGTAATCAGCGGAAGGAAAATGCCGAGTGCCTGGTAGAGTGAAGGACTGATTTTTTTTAGGATAATCTCCACCATCTGCACCAGCGCGGCAATAACGAGGATAAAGACAATGGTTTGCATAAAGACAAGCCCCATTGGCTCAAGGATATAGTATTGAAATATCCAGGTTACCATGGTGGCAAGCGTCATCACGAATAGAATGGCGCCTCCCATGCCAACTGAGGTTGAGATACGCGTTGAGACGCCAAGAAAAGGGCAAATACCGAGAAACTGCGTCAGCACGATATTACTGACAAATATGGCGGAAATAATTATGACAAAATAATCCATAGCTTAACGTTTATGCTGTTTTTTTATTCAACCGGTTAATAATGGCAATGATGTAACCCAACGCTATGAAAGCACCAGGAGCAAGAACAAAGACGAGCATCCCATCGCCTTTTATGAAATGAATACCAAACAGGGCACCACTGCCAAGCAGTTCGCGTACCGCTCCGAGAATGGTAAGTGCGAGAGCAAATCCGAGGCCCATTCCCAAACCGTCGATAGCAGAGGACCCGACTGTATTTTTAGAAGCAAAGGCCTCTGCCCTACCGAGGACAATACAGTTGACAACGATAAGAGGGATAAACAGCCCGAGTTGCTCATACAATGCCGGTACGTAAGCCTGCATGATCAGCTCCACAATAGTCACAAAAGATGCGATAATGACAATAAATGCTGGAATTCTCACCTTGTCAGGAATCATATTTTTCACCAACGACACAACCACATTGGACCCGACAAGAACGAAGGCAGTGGCCAGTCCCATTCCCATGCCGTTAAACGCGGAGGTTGTGGTACCGAGTGTGGGACACATGCCAAGCAAAAGCACAAACACAGGATTTTCCTTTATCAAGCCTTTGGTAAGATTTTGCACCTGATTCATAGTTGAAATATTTTATTGTAAACTATTTTCATTTCTCATTTAATTTGGCTTTTTTCTTTTTGAAACGTATCATAAGCCCGCTGAACGGCATCGCAGAACGCGCGTGAGCTGATGGTAGCTGCCGTAATAGCATCCACATCCCCACCATCTTTTTTCACCTTCAGGCGAAAAGTCCTAGGATTTTTACCTTTAAACTGGTCGGGGAAATCAGATTTCGATTTTTGTAATTTGGTTCCAAGGCCGGGAGTTTCTTTGAGTTCAAGTATTGATGTATTATAAATAGTCCCATCAGGAAGGAAACCAATCATAGCTTCTATCCTGCCACCAAAACCTTTGTCGGTATATGTTTTTACGGCTATGCCCACCAGTTTATCAGCCTTAGTGGCCACATTGAAAAGTAGGGAGTCAGCACCATCAGCATCAGGCATCTTCATACCTCTCACCTTGTCGAAAGCCGGTAAAACCGCTTTGATGGCCGCCTCTTGTTTTCTCTTCTGTGCTAACGCAATCGGTTTTTTTGTTAACACATAAGCGCTACCAAGTGCCAATGCAGCCACCACCGACACAAAAACGAGTGCCAGCACCATGTTAACAAAATTTGATTCCTTCTTTGAAGCCATTTTTACAAATTATTTGTTGTTTTCATTTTCAAAAGTCCTTTTCCTCATGCTGCCATTTTAACGGCGCCAAAACGTTTTGGCTTAAAGCCGCGATTAATCAGTGGTACCACCGCATTCATAAGCAGGATGGCAAACGAAACCCCTTCGGGGTAAGCGCCCCAAACTCGAATCAGCATGGTTATCAGTCCGATACCGAACCCAAAAAGAAGTTGTCCGTTGCGTGTCATGGGCGAGGTAACCATATCGGTGGCCATAAAAATAGCGCCGAGCATAACGCCGCCGGTCAGCAGGTTAAAAACGGGGTCGGTATAATGTTGCGGATTGATCCACCACAGTATTCCCGAAAAAACGAATACCGTCACCAAAACAGAAACCGGGATTTCCCAGGTAATGATTTTCTTCCACAGCATGTAAATTCCACCGATAATCAACGCCAGTGCTGAGACTTCCCCTAAAGAGCCTCCCATCTGCCCCATAAGTTGCTGGGCATAGCTGGGTAGGTGCGCCGACAATTCAGCCATAGTTTTGCCGGCGCCAAGGCCTTCTTTGATAAATCCCAAAGGCGTGGGGCCTGTAATGGTATCCACCAATGTTTTGGTGATGGGCGAAGGTTTGGGCCATGAGGTCATGGCCACAGGAAAAGAAACCAGCAGAAAAACTCGCGATACCAGTGCCGGGTTGAAAATATTCTTTCCCAGTCCGCCAAACGACATTTTCCCAATACCAATGGCTACCAGTGCACCTATAATCACCATCCACCAGGGTAAATTGGAAGGTACGTTGAAAGCCAGAAGGATACCAGTCACCATGGCTGAGCCATCGGTGATAGTAATGGGACCTTTGACGAGATATTTCTGGATAAGCCATTCGAAGAAGAGACAAAAAACCACTGATAGCAGAATCACTCCGAGTGCGCCAAGTCCGAAATACCAGATGGCAACAAAAATGGCCGGCAGCATAGCCACCACCACTCCATACATGATTATTTTGGTAGAATTGTCACCATGAAGATGGGGAGAACCCGATATTGTCAGCATATTCATATTTTTTCTTTCAGTTCAATTAAACAAACAACACCTTTATCTTTTGGCACCTGCTCTAATCATGGCCCCCACCTTATTTTTACCGAGGCGCAGGTAGTCGAGCAACGGGATATTGGCTGGGCAGGTATATTGACACGAACCACATTCGATACAATCCATAACCTTTTCCTGCTCAGCAGTTTCAAAACGCCCAATACGTGCCAGCCGCGACAGCAAAAACGGTTCCAGCCCCATGGGACAAACCTGTGTGCATTTGGCACAGCGGATGCAGGGGTTTTCTCCTGCACGATGCGAAGCTTCTTCGCTCACGAGCAATATTCCCGAAGTACCTTTTACAACAGGCACGTCAAGTGTAGCAAGTGCTTTCCCCATCATGGGGCCACCACCTATAATTTTTCCTGTATCTTCGGGAAGCCCACCGGCTGCCGCCACAAGATCTTCAACCGGCGTTCCAATACGTACTTTCAGGTTAGAAGGATTTTTCAGCACTTTTCCGGTAACAGTAACCACCCTTTCTATGAGCGGTTTGTTTTTCGTTACCGCTTCGTAAACGGCAAAGGCCGTTCCCACGTTCTGCACCACACATCCTACTTCGACGGGTAGTTTTCCGGAGGGCACTTCACGGTTGGTAACAGCATTGATAAGCTGCTTCTCACCACCCTGCGGATATTTAACTTTTAACGGCTGAACTGTAATCCCCTTCTCTTTGGCCGTTAGCTCAACCATAAGTTTTATGGCATCCGGTTTGTTATTTTCGATACCGATAACCGCCTTTTCCACTTTCAGCGCTTTCATCAGGATTTTAGTTCCCATAATAATTTCAGGTCCTTTTTCGAGCATCAGCTGGTGGTCAGCAGTTAGGTAAGGTTCGCATTCCACCCCGTTGATAATTAGATAATCGGCCTTTTTACCGGGAGGAACCATTAGTTTGACATGAGTAGGAAATGTGGCGCCCCCCATACCGACTACACCGGCATTTTTTACTTTGGCGATAATCTCTTCAGGTGACAAATCAGCCTCTGAAACCAATGTCTCCGAACGGTCAATATCCTCTATCCAATCGTCACCTTCCACCTTAATAATAAACGCCGGACGACGGTAGCCGGAAGCATCCATGACGTTATCGATTTTAAAAATTGTTCCGGAGACGGGCGAATGTACATTGGAGGAGATAAAACCTCCGGATTCGGCGATCAGCTGGCCTGTTTTCACCTTGTCGCCTCTTTTGACCACCGGTTTTGAGGGCGCGCCAAGATTTTGCCCCATAGGAACAACCACCTGAGCAGGAACCGGCAGACTCCGAATGGGTTTACCAGCCGTCAGCTTATTTTCCGGCGGGTGAATGCCTCCCATCACAAAAGTTTTTAAAAACCCCATATTATTTTTAGATTTTTATGTGTTTGAGCTCACTGCATTTCTTATCTCAGCAACAGTATCCAGCTTTATCGCAGGGATAGATGTTGCTATTTTGGCTGGACTTTTCATTGGTCCGGCAGCCACCATAGGTTTGGGTTTTCTTGGCTTAAAGTTTACCTCCCAAATAGCATGGGTAGGACACACTTCCACACATTTACGGCACAGCCTACACTTATCGAAATCAATATAAGCAAGAAAGTCTGTTATGGTAATGGCATCAAATTCGCAGGCTTTTTCACATTTACCACAGCCAATACAGGCTACTTCGCAATTCTTTTTAGCAATAGCCCCTTTCTCTTTGTTCACGCAGGAAACGAAAATACGTTTGCCTTTCGGCCCTTTTTTGCGGAGTTCTATAATATCGCGCGGGCAAGCTATAACGCAGGCTCCACAGGCTGTACATTTGGTGTTCACCACCGGTAACCCTGTTTCGGCGTTCATGTGAATAGCATCAAACTCACATGCCTCCACACATTCACCGAAGCCGAGGCACCCATACTGACAACCGCCTTCGCCGGCATATAGGGCATTGGCAAAGGAGCAGGAAGTAAGGCCTTCAAATTTAACCTTGTTGGGCGAATGTGCATAAGAACCATTACATCTCACCACGGCAATCATGGGATCTTTTTCCTCAATCTCAAGGCCCAGGATGCCGGCAACCTCCTGCATAACCTCGTTACCGCCCACCGGGCAGAAGAAGCCGTCGAGATTCTTCTCCTTTCCGGCATTTTTTGTGGAAGCTTCAGCAAAAGCACGACATCCGGGGTAACCGCATCCACCACAGTTGGCTTTTGGTAAAACGGCTTCCACGTCATCGATTTTAGGGTCTTCGTAAACCTTAAACTTACTGGCAATAAAAAACAAAATGACTGCTGAAACAAGCCCGAGGGCTCCGAGAACTTCTATCGAAATTAAAACAACATGAGTCACAGTTATTATGTGTTAATTTACAAATAAATAATTTTTTTCGTATAGTGAGCAAAAATAAAACATTTCAAATTCCATCTAAATCGTTAATTAATAACAACATGAGGGAAGCTAATTTCCTCAATGGAAAGGAGGTTTATCAGCCAATAGAAATACTATCAATACAACTACTATTAAACTGGTGTTCAAGACCATACAACACACCGCTGGGGATTTGTTAATCTATAACAGAAAGTTATTTAGAAAGTGTTAAAATATCAGATATTTCTGTATCGCAGCAATAATTGAAATTTCTCAAGAATTAGAGATCCTGTTGTAATTGTAATTAGGGATGATTGTAGCACCTTATTTCAGGCACTTAGACATTTCACGCTCAAACATCCTCATTGAATATGATAGCGAAACCGTTTCTTAAAGAAATCGCGCAATAGATACAGGATGCTGTAATATGGAATCAGCAGGGCAATGGCAAGGATACCGGACAGCCCCTGATTGAGACCGAAATGCAAGAACATAATCAGCCCCAGAAAAAGTACAAAGAAAGGGAAAAGATAGCCGAGAACCACTGCCCAGGTGCCATACGACTGCTTCATTTCAACAACAACACTGTCACCTTCGTTGTACTGCGCAACCTGACTTAGCTCGACTTCGATGATTTTCTCTTTCATGTCGCTCACCGAGCAAACATTATTCAGCGAGCAGGAGACACAACTTGCCTTGGAAATTACAGAAATTTCCGCTTTGTTTTTCTCTATTTTGCGCACGGTTCCGGAATGGGTTACCGTTTCTTCACCTAAAGTCATATTTTTGTTTTTCAGAAAACAAAATTAATGCATTTTTTTATTGGTTGGATAGGTGGCAAGAAAGCTGAAACTTCGGGCATGGACGCCCGAAGTGAGGAAAAACTAAGGCGTGGACAAGGAAACAGGAAGAATTTTTCCGTTGAAATAGCGATGTCCGTTGAGTGTAAATTCCAGGATAAAATCTGCCATTTCGTCCGGAGTAAGCGGTGCTTTGTAATTGGGGAAGGCGGCGGCGAGCATATCCGTTTGAACCGCTCCAAGGGCAAGAGCATTGACTTTAATGTTGTGAGATGACAGCTCTACTGCCATGCTTTCAGTGAGGATGGCGAGAGCACCTTTGCTGGCACTGTAGGCAGAAAGGCCGGGGAATTTTATACTACCCTGAAAGCCACCAATGCTGGTAATATTGACAATGTGGGCACCTGACGAAATCAACGGAAAAAGATGCTGCACCAACGAAAAGACCGCCATAACATTCACGCGGAAAGTATCTTCCACTTCAGCTTCGGTAAGCTCCAGAAAGGGCTTACTCACCAGTATTCCAGCATTGTTTATTATCCTGTCTATGCTTCCCATAGAATCTTTTACTTTACTGGCCAGCGCCTGAAAATCACCTGTTTTCATATCGAAAACATGGGTGTGTAGCAAATTTTTTGTTTGCAGGAGTTCATCGGAAAGCCGGTTTAGTTTTTTCTGAGAACGGGCAAAAGTAAATACCTCGTAACCCTGCCCCACGAGTTTTTTCACCAATGCTTTACCAATGCCACTGCTTCCACCGGAGATAACGACCTTTTCCATCATTTTCCCGGGTTAAGAGCTTTCATCTCCTGATCCATTTTTTCCGCATCTGTGGCGCTAATGGTGAGTACTCCTTTTTTATCAACAGTTATAGCGATGTTATATTTTGGATTGTTTTTTGCGCCCAGCTCAAAGTTCATATAAACAGCTCCCTTAAGAATATCATCGCCATATTTACGTTTCATCTCCATGGCGGTTTTGTATTCCGGAGTCAGCGGAATTCCAGCCATAGCGGCAACTTTCTCCGCCTGTTCCATGGCCTGTTTATAACTTCCTTTATAAACTAACGTTAGAGAATTAAAACCGCCTTCTCTTTTGTCCTCGTTAGTAACCTGCGAAAGGGCTTTATCGAGTATCATATTCTTTGGTTCGGTTAGGCCCAGCGCTTTTGCCCAGCCGGGAAGTCCGGTTTTGTGGACAAGGCCCGAATTCGCAGCAACTTTCCGGTTATATTGGTCATCAATAGCCGCCAGCCGCCTTTGAGCCTCAGCCTCGGTAATTTTTCCCAGGCGATAGTCTTCCTGCACTTTTGCTTTCCGCGATGCCCTGTCATCCATCATATCCATGGTTTTGTCCGCTTTTTGCAAACTACGGTTAAACTTACTGAGACGAACATCAAACTTTTTTTTCGGATTAGAATGTGGCGAAGCGCAAGAAAAAAAGGTAAATGTTATACCAAAAAGTAACAATACGACAACCAATGCGGAAAGCTTTCTCATAAATCTCGAATTGAAAATTTCTTCAAATGTAACACAAAATTATCTTTGGGCTAGTCGGGCTACAGAAAAAGATTTCAACAGCTACAACTAAAATTTAGTATTTTTGACTAAATTTTCGAGATATGAAAATGAAAGGCTTCTTTTTAGTGTTTGTGCTCAGCAGCTGTCCGTTATTAGGGTTCTCTCAGCAGCCGCAACAGATAAAAAAGGACTTTGTTGCAGCATTTTCAAATGGAAATTCAAGTACGTTGAAAAGCTATTTCAAGGGATTTGTTAATATAAACATCCCCGGAGAGAAAGGTTTTTATTCGGATTCCAAAGCCAAATGGCTGCTTCATGATTTTTTTCAGAAGCATAAAGCCAGGGAATTTTCATTAAAAGAAAGCGGCTTCTCCGGTGACAACTTTTATATAATTGGTAAATACAGCAGCGGACAGACCGGGTGGAATGTCTATTTTTTATTCAGCCCGGGAGAAAGCAACTTTCAAATTCAACAAATGGATATCGAACAAATTGTAAAATGACGATAGAAGAACTTATCCGCAAAGCGCTGGAGGAAGACTTGGGAAGCGGTGACCATACCTCACTGGCAACCATTAACGAAAGAGCTGAGGGCTCAGCCATGATGCTTGCCAAGGAGAAAGGGGTGCTGGCTGGGACTGAAATTGCCCGAAAAGTGTTCAAAATACTGGATCCTGAAACAACTATTGACATCTTAATAGCCGATGGGGAACGCATTATTCCAGGCGATAAAATTATGGTTGTAAGCGGGAAATCGAGGATACTACTCTCCGGCGAACGTACAGCATTAAACTATGTACAGCGTATGAGTGGTATCGCCACTTTTACTGCCGATGTGGTGAGCCGGCTGGCAGGTTTGCACACTAAGGTACTGGATACACGAAAAACAACGCCTTGTAACCGTTTGTTCGAGAAAATGGCCGTAAGAGCCGGTGGCGGCACAAACCATCGTTTCGGGCTGTACGATATGATTATGATTAAAGACAATCACATTGATTTCGCCGGCGGCATTCAACCTGCTATTGAAAAAGTTCATCACTATCTGAAAACCAACCACCTGAACTTGAAAATAGAAATTGAAACCCGTAATTTTCAGGAGCTGGAAGAGGTACTCAAAACTGGCGGTATTGATCGAGTTATGTTGGACAATTTCGCCCCTGATGAATTACGCAAAGCGTTGAAGATGATCGATAAAAAGTATGAAACGGAAGCCTCCGGCGGCATCACCCCGAAAACCATCAGAGCGTTCGCCGAAACCGGTGTTGATTTTATCTCCGTGGGTGCTCTGACACATCAAATCAAGGGTCTCGATATTAGCCTGAAAGCCGTAAACTATTAAATAGCAGCGACTTGTATAAAATTAAAAGAAAATATATCCATTTCCATCTCCGGCTGAAACATCTGTTGCGTATGGTTGTTTTGCCAGGTTTCGATGGTATGCCACTGTATGATGTGCTGGTTTTTTTCTTCCGCGGGCTTTTTAAAGGAGTATTGACTTACCGGGCAGCAGCCATTGCTTACACTTTTTTTCTGGCTCTCATTCCGTTTATCATGTTTCTCTTCACGCTCATTCCGTTTGTCACCGGAGAACATTACCAGATTTATCTGCTCGATCTATTACAGGAGGTCATCCCCTCCAACATCTTTGCTATGGTAAAAAATACGGTGGTCGAAATTATTAGTCGTCCCCATCAGGGCTTATTATCTGCCGGATTTTTCATGGCTATCTACTTTGCCACCAATGGTGTGGACTCCATTATCGAAGGCTTTAATCAAAGCTATCACACCACTGAAAAACGTCCATGGTGGAAACAAAAGGTTGTTGCTTTCGGTCTCATGCTTATCCTTTCTGTTTTCATTTTTATCTCTTTTTCGCTACTCGGCTTTGGTGAATTTTCAATTCGTCTGCTTACTGAAAGGCACTTCTTGACAAGTGGGGTTTCCATTTATTCGCTACAACTTTTACGCTGGCTGATTATTTTGTTTGCCACACTGTTTAGCACTTCGCTTCTATACTATTTCGGGCAGTTAAAAACAGGCAGGGAAGATATCCGTTACCGTTTTTTTTCGGCAGGTTCCATTCTCTCCACAGGTTTATTTATTGTTGGAGGTGTTGTCATCAAACTCTATTTTGAAAACTTTTCGCGATACAATATTCTGTATGGCTCCATTGGGTCGTTGATTATCCTTTTGGTATGGATTTATTATAATGCTTTTATCATCCTCATTGGATTTGAACTAAATGCGAGTATCCGATTATCGCGGAAAGAGTCACTAATCAAAAAACGATATAAAAAATTGTAAAATGAAATTATTTAGTACTCCTAGCCGGCATTTTTACCAACCGCGATGGGAAATTAAAACTAAATATCTGCCTCTCAGCAACTCAGGAGCGTATGGCGTTTTTCATAGTTAACTCATTCGTCAGCATAATGAAAAAATGTAATTTTGTAGTGCTATATTTAATTAAAATATTTAATCTAACTTAATAATGATCATTCCGTTTGTTGGGCAAATAATGAGGGAGAAATTTCCAATTCTTTATAAGAGAATTACTAAATTTATTTTTCAGATAAAAAAAAATAACTACATCTATATTTCAGACTATTTTGGGAAAAGCTTCAAAAGTTATATTTTAGAGAATAATATGCTATTGAGACTTGGTAATTTGCAATCTAATCTGGATGAGTACTCTATAAAGACCATAAATATTGTTTATACCAGAATATTGAATTATCCTGAATTTAAATATAAACAAACACTGATTCCTAATAGAAAAAACATTGTTGGTGGGCTATTGGAAGAAGAGAAAATTGAATTTAGCCCACGTAAAGTTAAGAAAAATCTTCATGTTGTTTTAGACTCTTCCATACTTGAAAGTTCTGTTTTTACATTCTATCATGGTCTTTCCCTCCTTCCTACAGAAGTTCAGAAATATATTCAAGGCAAAGATTTTATGGATGTTGGGGCCTATGTCGGTGATTCTGCTATCGCACTCAAAAAGTTTAACTACAAAAAAATCTATTCAATTGAGATGTCGAAGCAATCCATCTTGGAATATAAAAAAAACATGATCCTAAATTCTATTCCTAAAAACAGGTATGAAATAATCAATTGTGCGGTAACAGACAGGGAAGGATTGCCACCAATCAAGATTATTGATAGTGGATCTGCGGGTTTGTCAATAAAAAAAATAAGCAGGACAAAGGCTTCAGAAATTGAGGTGGAGCTTAAAACATTAAACACGATTATCACAGATAACAATATCAAACCTGCCTTTATTAAAATAGATGTGGAAGGAGCTGGAATGGAATGTATTAGCGGAGGGTTAAAGTCACTAAAAAAATTCAGACCAGTGCTGTCTATTGCCATTTATCACAATCCTATAGAATTTTTTGAAATAAAACCTTATTTAGAATCAGAACTCCCCAATTATATATTTATGATAAGAAAACTGAGCAGCTCCATTATTAATAATTTTTGTCATGCTGAGACCTTCCTTCTGGCATACCCAAAAGAAATAATTTAATATGTTTAAGCATTTCATAATTACTCAGTTTAATCTGAGAAAATTTCCCTACGGAGTTAAAGCCGAAACAGATTGGGAGAACTGGACACAGGAGCGAATTAAGCTTTTTAATACCTATTGCTTGCCATCTTTTTTAAATCAATCAAACAAAAACTTTACATGGTTAATATACTTTGACAGTAAAACACCTCAAAAATTTAACCACTTATTTAAAGAGCTGAATGATATTAGTTTTGTTCAGCTTTGTTTTGCAGATAGCTATAATCACTTTATGGTAAAATATATAGAGGATATTAAGAAGTTATCCTCCAATACGGAATGGATTATAACAACACGCTGTGACAATGATGATGCTCTTCAAAAAGATGCCGTAAGCACTATTCAAGATAATTTTATCCAAAAGGATGAGTTTCTTATCTCACTGGCATCGGGTTTTACATTAGACGTTGTTGATAACACCTTGTCCCATTATTACTATCCTATGTCACCGTTCATCAGCCTTATCGAATCAACAAAGAAAACCGTACTAAAAGGCATTTTCTATAAAGAACACACCAGATGGGACGAACTTAGGCTTGGAATAACAACAGAGCTATTAAAGAAAAACAAAAAATCAGTCTTCGTACTGGAGAAACCCTACTGGATACAAGTAATACATAGTAAAAATTTATCTAATAATTTTAAAAGAGGACTGCCTGTTATCAAAGCTAAAGATTTGAGCAGTGATTTCGGAATTAATATACAAACTAAAAGGCAATCGATTTTTAAGATTACGGATTATTATCATTATGTTCTTTGGAAAAGATATTTCAAATCCAGTATAGTTCGTCTTTTTGTAAAAAGAAAGCATTAAAGAGAATAACACCGTGCGAGAAAGTTATAAATATTAGTTCTTTACCTCCCAGAAAAAAATGAAAAACTTATTATTTAAACATATATTGACGTATTTATCATTAAATAAAAATTCTATTGAACAATTATTCAATGGATACAAACCATCAAAAGAATAGATAAAGATTGCGTCTAGAATGGTGAGTTAATACTGCCTCCAATACATGTAAACAGGTAGTTAAGCGTTAATTTGAATATATTTGTAAAATAGAAATGATACTTCAGGCTGACACGGCAAGTACAATAATAAGACCTGCCGATAAAACAGATAACATAACACATAATCCACAAACAGGATATGCTTAAAGATATAAAAGAGACATCCAAGCACTCTGCTGTTTATG